>CAJWIC010000017.1 GCA_913040905.1 uncultured Synechococcus sp.
ACTGGGGATAAAGGATTTGCAATCCTCTGCCTTACCACTTGGCCATGCCGCCGACCGGGAACAGCCGTTCCCATCAGGCGATCGTATCAGCCACAACGATGAGGGACTGCTGGTGGTCTGCAACGGCCATGGCGAGGATCTGATTGCTCTGCGGGTGCTCGAACAACTGCATGCCCAGTGCCCTGCCCTGAGGCTGGAAGTTCTTCCCCTGGTCGGTCAGGGGCGTGTCTTTGACGATGCGGTTCAGAACGGCTGGCTGCAACGAATCGGTCCGGCGGCAACGCTTCCCAGTGGTGGTTTCAGCAACCAGAGCATGACCGGATTACTGGCGGATCTCAAAGCCGGCCTGCCCTTACTCAGCTGGCAACAGTGGTGTTTGATCGGTCAACGGGCCCGCGCTGGCCTCAAGTTGCTGGCGATCGGCGATCTCCTACCGCTGCTGATGGTCTGGAGCAGCGGGGCCCGATATGGCTTCATCGGCACACCGAAAAGCGACTACACCTGGTGCAGCCGCCCTGGTCGGAGCCTCAGCGATCGATACCACAGGCTCAAAGGCAGCGAATGGGATCCATGGGAATGGATGCTGATGCGGGCAAGACGCTGCCGGCTGGTAGCGATGCGCGACAGCTTGACGGCCCGCGGACTGCAACGCCATGGCGTACGCGCCCTGGCACCCGGCAATCCGATGATGGATGGCCTGGTGAGAGCTGATGTTCAAGCCAGCCTCAGACGCTGCAGGCGGGTCCTGCTGCTCTGCGGGAGCCGTGTGCCAGAGGCTGTCCGGAACTTTCAGCGGCTGCTGGACGGCGTCAGCCGGCTGAAGGCCGACCAGCCGATTGCGGTGCTGGTTGCCGTCGGCAGTCAACCGAGCCTGGATCAACTCGAACCGATCCTTCGCGATCAACAGTTCCGCCGCGGCCTGCCTCCCTCCGACCAGCTCAATGCAGCGGCCTGCTGGGTGAAGGGCCCTCTGCTGGTGCTGGTGGGCGTGAAATGTTTCCAAAACTGGGCCGGCTGGGCGGAAGCTGGCGTGGCCACCGCCGGCACCGCCACGGAGCAGCTGGTGGGGCTGGGGATTCCGGCCCTCTCGCTGCCGGGGCCCGGGCCGCAGTTCCAATGGTCTTTCGCACGGCGCCAGAGCCGCCTGCTGGGGGGAGCCGTACACCCCTGCAGCTCCCAGGCTGAGCTCCACGAAAGGCTGCAGCAGCTGTTGGGCAATCCGCAGCTGCGCGAACGCCTCGGCAGGATCGGCCAGCGACGGATGGGGCCTCCTGGCGGAAGCGCCCGCCTCGCCAAGCTGATCCTGGAACGTCTGCACGGATACTGAAGGACCGCCGCTGGGAACCATGGCAGCCATTCAGGACTCCACATTCGTCAAGCTTTGCGCCCAACTGGCCAGCCGACTGAGCATCAGCCTGGCCAGTGCCCGGCGCCGGGTGGATCAGGCAGCAGCCCGGGAAGGCAAGCGTGATCTGGAGGGACGGCGAGCCATGGCCCAATCCATGCTCGATGCCCTTGACGCCGGTGACGAGGGCAGTGCAAACCGCCTGACCTCATTACTCAGTGCGAGTGAAGGAGACGGCAACTTCATGCTGGAAGACTGAGCCTGCCGCTCAGTGTTCAAAGGTCTGGTTGAAGCGCATCCGATCCAGATCCGCGATCACAGGAATGCATTCAAAGCAGCGCTTCGCCAGATCCCAGCGCTCCTCACGACGAAGCATGGCTTCCAGCTTCTGACGTGCCGGCAGCAGATAGCGCACATCGTTGGCGGCGTAGGCGAGCTGAGCGTCACTGAGCTCATCAACACGGCCCCAGTCGCTGCTCTGGGCTCCCTTGTCAAGTTCAACGCCGACCAGCTCCATCACCAGATCCTTCAAACCATGGCGAGGGGTGTAGGTGCGGCCGAGCCGACTTCCCACTTTGGTGCAGAAGATGGGGCTGACGGCAATGCCGAGTCCACTGGCCAGAGCAGCCACATCGAATCGGGCGAAGTGGAAGACCTTCTCCACGGAGGCCGCCTCCAGGAGCCGCTGCAGGTTCGGTGCCGAGGTCTGACCAAGGCCGATGCGAACGCAGCAGACCCGATCGTCGGCATCAGCAATCTGAACGAGACAGAGACGATCGCGGCCATGGATCAAACCCATCGCTTCCGTATCCACAGCCAGGGCTGACATGCCCAGGTATCGCTCGGTCCACACCGCATCCAGATCACCGTCAAAGACGGCGAATTCAGCGGGTGAAGGAAGCGGTTCGGCCATAGGGAGACGCAGTCTTGGATTCCAGTCTGGCTGGCGACCGCCAGAAGCAAGCGCCGGGGAGCGCAACAAATTCCCTCTTGAATCTCAAAATGAGATCGACTTTGATGGAACCAGCGCTTCTGTTGCTGTGTTCTCTCGCCGCAAGCCGTCCAGAACCTGCCTGGCCGATATCGAACAGTACTTTCGCCAGCCACCACCACAGTTCCTGGATCTGGAACTGGCGGTGTGCTGGGTGCTCGAATGCCTGTTGCAAGACGACAGCTATCCCTCCGGACTGCTTCAGAAACTGATGCGGGAGGAGCCCCAGCTGCGGCTCTCAGAAACAGTGCTCCAGCAGGCCTTGGACTTCCTGGAGCAACAGGGCTCGATCAGCACCTACACCCAGCGCTGCCCGAGCCGTGGTCGTCCCCGCCGGATGCTGCATCTGATGCCGGATGCCAGGAGCCAGGCCGAACAGCTGATGTCCCCATGGCACAGCTGGCTGGAATCCCACCGGCTGGTGTTGAACTGACGCGATCAAAGACCGCTTAGAACAGTTCAATCCGAGAGCTGGTTCATGCCTGCAGGCTTTCAATCCACCCTGCTGCTGACCGTCCTGCTTGCGATTGGCCTGGTCTTTTTCCTGCGCGCCGCGAGCAAGGACAGAACCACCGTTGTGGATGTGCACTCCCCCCAGCCAGCCCTGGAGGTGTTGAGCGGCCTCAGCGACTGGCTGGAGCAGCGGGGCTGGATCCGGGATGGAGGTGACGCTGATCGGCAGGTGTTGCGCTTCCGGGGGGCTGTTGCCGCCAGCCCACCGCTGGCCGTGTTGTTGTCCGCTCTGGCCGCCATCGGTGCAACCTGCTTTGGCCTGGTGCTGCGCCAGCTGGCTCCTCAGCTCAGCTGGTGGCCGCTGATGCTGATCCTGCTCGGCCCTGTGGCTGGCGTTGTTTACAGCAGAAGGGCTGCTCGCACCGAAGCGCTGGAACTGCAACTCCTTCAGGATCAGAACGACGACGGCATCACGGTTCGTCTCCGTGCTCACCGCGATGAATTGATCGCCATCGAGCTGGAACTGGCCGACACACTCCAGCTCTCCAGTGACGGCTCGTTGCTGTCCTCCCCGATCTGATCAGACGCATGCCCTGGCAAGACGGCGACCATCGCGGACGGTGCAGCAACCTTGTCGCCCTCGGAGTGCTGACATTGACGCTGCTGCTCTGCCCCACCGCTACCGCCCAGCAGGTCAAGACCATTCCAGAAGCGCAATGCCCCGCCACCGGCAACCCTGATCCTCTTCTGGGCCCTCGAACCCGTATACCGGGTCGCTGGATCGGGCGGGGTGCTGTCAAACCCGACCTGCCCATCGTGGTGATGGCCGGCCACGCCGATTCCCAGGCCATGGCCAGTGCAGGAACGCCGGGGTTCGCCGTGGACAAGCGTCGTCAGCCCCCGATGGATCCCCGCATGCGGGACGAGCTGTACTGGAATCTGCAGGTGCAGAAGACCGTGGTGAGGCTGGGACAAGCCCAGGGGCTCAACATCAGTGCCTACACACCGCCAGCCCTCACCATCCCCAACGACGACGACCCAAGAACCAACTGGTCCCAGGCCAGGGTCCGCTCCGCCAGGGGGGAGTACATCCTCGAAATCCACTTCGATGCCTACCGGCCCCACGGCTTCGGATCGGGCCTGATCCCAGCGATCAATCGACCTCTCAATGCTGTGGATGAAAGCCTTGCCAAGACCTTCGGTCGGTTCCCACGTCTCTTCCGCGGCGGACTCGGCGGTCCCCGTCGAGGCATCGGCATCCTCGAGATCGCGATGCTCGAGCCACCGCTTGAGAACAAACTTCGCAACCCCACCACCCGCTCTCAGACCCTTGATTGCATTGGCGAGCGAGTGGTGAATGCCCTGGTGCAGGGGGTCAGTTAATAGCGCCGTGGGGGCGACAGCGGTCCTCCAGGGATGCATCACCCAGCCAGTCCTGGGGTTTGGTGAACAACTCCGTCAGCAGAGCTTCTCTGGATCCGGCATCGGCCGCGTAGCCGTATTCCCAACGCACCAAGGGCGGCAATGACATCAGGATCGATTCGGTGCGCCCGTTGGTCTGCAGGCCGAAGATCGTGCCTCGGTCCCAGACCAGGTTGAACTCCACATACCGCCCGCGGCGATAAAGCTGGAACTGACGCTCGCGATCGCCGTAAGCCAGCGGATGCCGCTTCTCAACAATCGGCGCATAGGACGGGAGAAAGGCACGGCCGTTGGCCTGCCCCAGGGCGAAGAGTTGCTCCCAGCCGAGGGGGCGTGCACCCAGCTGAGCCGACACAGCGGCGGCAGGACCTGAGGGGTCCTGCCCCTTGTAAAGCACTCCGCTGGAATCCTGATAGTCGTAGAAAATTCCACCGACCCCGCGGGTCTCGCCGCGATGCTTCAGGAAGAAGTACTCGTCGCACCAGGGCTTGAACACCTTGTGCAGGTCTGGATGAATTGAATCGCAAGCCGCCTGGTGGGTGCGATGGAAGTGGCGGGCATCTTCCAGAAAGGGGTAGTACGGCGTGAGGTCAGCCCCGCCACCGAACCACCAAACCGGGCCGGCCTCGAAGTAACGGTAGTTGAGATGAACCGTGGGGATGTAAGGGTTCCGCGGATGCAGAACCATTGAGGTGCCGGTGGCAAACCAGGGATGTCCCTTGGCTTCGGGACGCTGCTTCAGGATCGACGGTGGCAGCTCCTGGCCCTGCACCTCCGAGAAGTTCACGCCGCCCTGCTCGAAGACCCGACCCTCACGCATCACCCGGGATCGGCCTCCACCGCCCTCAGGCCTCTCCCAACTCTCCTCAACAAATGTCCCCTCCCCATCGAGGGACTCCAGACCGGCACAGATTTCATCCTGCAAACCCATCACCATGGCCCGAGCCCGACGCCGGGAATCCTCGGGAGGAAGCTCCAACGCACCACCAGCAGACCCGTTGTCCTGTGGGCGGCCAAGCAGGCGTCGAACCAGGGAGCGAACCATGAAGCCAGACCAATCGATCGAAGAACCTAAACAGGTGACGCCAGCCCAAGACAACACTCCGTCAGGGACTGTCACGGGAGGACGCCCCTAGGATCCAGCCCGCAGCAGTAGTACCAGATGGTTTCGGTCGAGCAGGTCAACGACGTTCTTGCTCAGATCCAGGACGCGGGCAGCGGTCGTGCCGCAACGGAACTCGGATGGATTGATCAGATCCGGGTGGAGCCTCCCCGCGTTGTCTTCCGGCTTGCTCTGCCCGGTTTCGCCCAGGGCCAGCGCGAGCGGATCGCTGGCGAAGCCCGTGAAGCATTGCTGAATTTGGATGGGATCGACGACGTCCAGATCGAACTGGGGCAACCCCCCAGCCAGGGGGGAATCGGTCAGGCCGGCCATGGACAAGCGGCTGAGCGCCAGTCGATCCCAGGCGTTCGCCAGGTGATTGCCGTCAGCAGCGGCAAGGGGGGCGTCGGCAAAAGCACGGTGGCCGTGAATCTGGCCTGTGCCCTGGCACAGCAGGGTCTGCGGGTCGGTCTGCTCGACGCCGACATCTACGGACCGAACGCACCGACGATGCTCGGGGTGGCTGATCGCACGCCGGAGGTGCACGGCAAGGGCGACACGCAGCGGATGGTGCCGATCGAAAGCTGCGGCGTCGCCATGGTCTCGATGGGATTGCTGATCGATGAACACCAGCCGGTGATCTGGCGTGGCCCGATGCTGAACGGCATCATCCGGCAGTTCCTCTATCAGGCCGATTGGGGTGAGCGAGATGTCCTGGTGGTGGATCTCCCCCCCGGCACCGGAGACGCTCAGCTGTCCCTGGCCCAGGCCGTGCCCATGGCCGGCGTCGTCATCGTGACCACACCGCAACAGGTTTCACTGCAGGACGCACGCCGGGGCTTGGCCATGTTCCGGCAACTGGGGATTCCCGTGCTCGGCGTCGCGGAGAACATGAGCGCCTTCATTCCGCCGGACCGACCCGAGCAGCGTTATGCCCTGTTCGGCAGTGGGGGCGGGGCCACCCTCGCTGCTGACTATGACGTGCCGCTTCTGGCGCAGATCCCCATGGAAATGCCCGTTCAGGAAGGGGGCGACAGCGGACGTCCCATCGTGATCAGCCGACCGGACTCCGCCAGTGCGATGGAATTTCAGGGACTGGCGCAACGGGTGCTGCAGCAGGTCACCGCGACGGCCTGACGATGACCACCAGCCGCGGACGACGCCAACGAACCAGGGAGTGGATCCTCTGGGGCGTCCCGCTGGCCATGGTGGCCGTTGCGGGCGTGCTGATTGCCAGCACCCAACGCCAGGCCGACTACGCCGATTGGTATCACCACTGGATCACAGCCGGTGTTGGTGCCTTGATCGCCCTGGCCCTCGCACGTCTTCCGCTGCACAGGCTGCAGCCGCTTCTGATCCCGGTTTACGGCCTGACGGTTCTTAGCCTGATCGCCGTGCGTGTCGTGGGAACCACGGCTCTGGGGGCGCAGCGCTGGATCAGCATCGGCCCCGTCAATGTGCAGCCATCCGAATTCGCCAAAGTCGCGGCCATTCTGCTGCTGGGGGCTGTTCTTGCCCGTCACCCGGTGGAACGCCCCGTGGATCTGCTGCGGCCGCTGGGCGTGATCTCCATCCCTTGGCTGCTGGTGTTCATCCAGCCGGATCTGGGCACGTCCCTGGTCTTCGGAGCCCTGATGCTCACGATGCTGTACTGGTCGGGTATGCCGATCGAATGGGTCGTTCTGCTCCTGTCTCCCCTGCTCACGGCACTTCTATCCGGACTGCTGCCCTGGGGGATGGCGATATGGATCCCTCTGATGGCGGTCCTGGCCTTTCGGAGCCTGCCCTGGAGGCGGATGGCAGCCGCAGTCACCGTTGCGATCCACTCCCTGATGGCAGTGGTGACTCCCTGGCTCTGGATCAACGGTCTCAAGGACTATCAGCGCGATCGCCTTGTGCTGTTCCTTGACCCGTCCCAGGATCCCCTCGGCGGCGGGTACCACCTGCTGCAGAGCAGCGTCGGTATCGGTTCCGGCGAGCTGTTCGGCACCGGACTGCTGCAGGGGCAATTGACAAAACTGCGCTTCATCCCTGAACAGCACACCGATTTCATTTTCAGCGCCCTCGGCGAGGAAACCGGATTCATCGGCACGCTGTTGGTGGTGGCAGGCTTTGCATTGCTGATGATGCGCCTGCTCCAGGTGGCCCGCCACGCCCGCAGCGACTTCGAGTCGTTGGTGGTCGTCGGCATCGGAACGATGGTGATGTTTCAGGTGGTGGTGAACATCTTCATGACCATCGGACTCGGTCCGATCACCGGCATTCCCCTGCCGTTCCTCAGCTACGGACGCTCAGCGATGCTCGTCAACTTCATCTGTCTGGGTCTCTGCCTGTCTGTCGTGCGGCAGAGCCGTGTCGGCTCGCTCAGTCGATGGTGAGCGGTACCAGCCTTCAGGCCTTACGGCAGCGTCTGGCCAGAGACATACAGCCTGGAGCCTGCGATGAATCCGGGGTGCGCCGACTCTGGTGGGGCGCTCTGGAGATTCTTCAGGAGGAGCTGCTGGGTCGTGAGGCCCAGGAGGGGATCTGGCTGGCCTCCCCACTGCCGGCCCTCTACGAACCCGAGCTCCTCGCCCATCTGCAGGGTTGGGTGCTGGCGCCGGCGAACCTCGATCGCTTCAGTCCTTTCCATGCCGCATTGCCTGGAAGCGACGGCCATCGGCAGGAAGGGGTGCGCTTCCGCCGGCTGCCCCTGCACCCGGAGGACGGCTTGGATCCTCTGCTGGTCGTCATCACACCAGCCCTGCAGGTGGCACTGGCCATCCACGGCGCTGCGGACCGACGGCAGCTGCTGATGCGATGCGACCACGAAACCCTGGGCGACGCGCTGGCCCTGTTCGGAACACAACTGCAGGATCAATCCCCCGACCTAGCCGAAGCCTTGAGAACACAGCTCACCGGCCTTGGTCCGCTCCACAGCGATCACCAGCTTGAGCAGCAGTTCTGGCCGCGACTGGCCGAAAAGCTGACCGTGACGGCCCCGAGCCTCACCCTGCAACCAACCCCGAGCAACACCGACCCAACCCAGGAATCTTCCCAGGACCTCAGCCTTCTGGAAGCCATCACCCATGAGGTGCGCACCCCCCTTGCGACGATCCGCACCTTGATCCGCTCCTTGCTTCGCCGCAGCGATTTGCCCGTTGTGGTTCAACAACGGCTTCGTCAGATCGATGCTGAGTGCAGTGAACAGATCGACCGCTTCGGGCTGATCTTCCATGCCGCTGAGCTGCAGCGCCAACCGGATGGAACCCAGCTGGCCCGCACGGATCTGGGTTCCATCCTGCGCAGCCTGGAACCGATCTGGCGAGACCAGCTCGAGCGACGCCAGCTCAGTCTCCGGTTGGAGGTTCAACCTGACCTTCCGGATGTGCTCAGTGACCCGAGGCGACTGGAACCCATGCTCGGCGGATTGATCGACCGCGTCAGCCGAGGGCTGCCCGGGGGAACCGGCCTGGTGCTGCAGCTGCAGCCGGCCGGAGCCCGCCTGAAACTGCAGCTCCTGGTGCAGATGGGGGATCGACCGATGTCGAGCGCTTCGAGCTCCAGCACGGAACAAGTGGGCACCGTGCTGAGCTGGGATCCAACCACCGGCAGTCTCCAGCTCAGTCAGGCAGCCACCCGTCAGCTGATGGCCAGCTTGGGCGGGAGGTACCACGCGCGACGGGATCGGGATCTCACGGTGTTTTTCCCCGTGGCGCCTCCTCACTCCTGAAAACGAGAACTGCTTTGTTGACGGGTGTGAAGGTTGCTTTCGCTTGCGAAATCAGGCCCCAACCACGGTGCTACTTTCCAGTCGTAACGGACCGTCTGGATTACCGCAGCCATGACAGCATCGGCATTGAATGGTCAACTTCCTCAGTTCATCGGCAGCACCGGTGGCCTGCTGAATGCCGCTGAAACAGAAGAGAAATACGCCATCACCTGGACCAGCAACAGCGCTCAGGCTTTTGAGCTGCCAACCGGTGGCGCCGCCATGATGAATTCCGGCGAAAACATCATGTATTTCGCCCGCAAGGAGCAGTGTCTTGCTCTGGGAACCCAACTGCGGACCAAGTTCAAGCCCCGGATCGAGGATTACAAGATCTACCGCATCTTCCCAGGTGGTGATACAGAATTCCTCTATCCGAAAGACGGTGTGGTTTCCGAGAAAGTGAATGAAGGTCGTCCGATGGTGGGTCACAACCCTCGTCGCATCGGCGAGAACGGGAACCCCTCAAGCATCAAGTTCAGCGGGCGCAACACTTACGACGCCTGATCATCGGTCTTGAGTCCGCCCCCGGTTGGGGCGGGGCTGCGAAGATGCCGTCATGCTCAGTCCTGATCGCGTCGCCTTTCACGAGGCCGCAGCCAACGGTGCCAATCTGATTCCGCTGGCCCAGAGCTGGCCGGCGGATCTCGAAACCCCTTTGACGGCCTGGATCAAGGTGGGGGCAGACCATGCCCCAGGGGTCTTGCTCGAATCGGTTGAGGGTGGTGAAACCCTGGGTCGTTGGAGCGTGATCGCCTGCGATCCCCTGTGGACGGCGTCAGCCCGCAACGATTGCCTGAGTCAACGTTGGCGTGACGGCCACGAGGAAACCTTCAAGGGCAACCCTTTTGACAGCCTGCGGCGTTGCCTGGACCGCTACCGGTGCATCAGCCTGCCCGGTCTGCCTCCGCTCGGACAGCTCTACGGCGTTTGGGGCTACGAGCTGATTCAGTGGATTGAGCCCAGTGTTCCGGTGCATCCCAGACAGCCGTCGGACCCACCCGACGGCATTTGGATGCTGATGGATGCGATCTTGATCTTTGATCAGGTCAAGAGACAGATCACAGCCGTGGCCTTCGCTGACCTGAGCCAAGGTCAATCGGAAGATGAGGCCTGGGATGCGGCCATGGCGCGGATCACGAAGCTTCGCCACCGCATGGAAGCCCCGCTTCCCCTGGTTGCCCCCCTGCCCTGGGATGCACAGGCCAAGCAGCTTCCCGATGTGAAGAGCAACTGCAGCCAGGAAGGCTTCGAAGCAGCCGTCGACACCGCCCGGGAACACATCGCAGCGGGTGACGTCTTCCAACTGGTGATCAGCCAACGCCTCGAAACCGTTGTTCCCCAGCAGCCGCTGGAGCTCTACCGAAGCCTGCGGATGGTCAATCCATCGCCGTACATGGCCTTCTTCGACTTCGGGGACTGGCAGTTGATCGGATCGAGTCCTGAGGTGATGGTGCAGGCCGACCCGGCCCCAGAGGGCATCCGAGCCAGCCTTAGGCCCATTGCCGGAACCCGTCCACGCGGCACAACGGCCCACGAGGATCGCGACCTGGAGCTGGATCTCCTGGCCGACCCCAAGGAACGCGCCGAGCACGTGATGTTGGTGGACCTGGGCCGCAATGATCTCGGCAGGGTCTGTCAGCCCGGCAGCGTGGCGGTGAAGGATCTGATGGTGATCGAGCGCTATTCGCACGTCATGCACATCGTCAGCCAGGTGGAGGGGCGCCTGGCCCCCCAGCACGACGTCTGGGACCTGCTGATGGCATCCTTCCCCGCTGGAACCGTCAGTGGAGCACCCAAGATCCGTGCCATGCAGCTGATTCATGCCTTGGAGCCCGAGGCCCGAGGTCCCTATTCCGGTGTGTATGGATCGGTGGACCTGGCAGGAGCCCTGAATACCGCCATCACGATCCGCACCATGGTGGTTCAACCCGATCCCTCCGGTGGTTGCCGGGTGAAGGTGCAGGCCGGAGCCGGCGTCGTGGCGGATTCGAAACCGACGGCCGAATACCAGGAGACCCTCAACAAAGCCCGCGGCATGCTCACGGCATTGGCCTGCCTCAACCCAGAGCAGCCATGAGCGAAGAGCTGCTGCTCAAGGGCTTTGAAGTGGAGCTGTTCACCGGTCGTCCAGACGGAACCAATGTTGGTGTCTCCAGCGAAGTGGCCCACGATTTATCCGATTTCGTCACCGAACCGGACCACCGCAACCTCGAGTACATCACCCCACCGATCAGGCCCTACGACGCGTTACCGGAAGCTCTGCTGCGACCCCGCCGCCGGCTGCGCGAATGGTTGGCTCCGCGGGGACTGACCCTGCTGCCCGGCAGCACCCTCAGCCTTGGCGACAGCAGCCGCTTCGAGCGATCGGATCCCAGCAACCCCTATCACGATCTGATCGAAGCGACCTACGGCACCAAGGTCGTGACCGCCAGCGTTCACATCAATCTGGGAATCACCGACCTGGACTGGTTGTTCGCAGCCGTGCGTCTGGTGCGCTGTGAAGCGGCTCTGCTGCTTTCCCTCAGCGCCAGTTCACCGTTTCTAGGAGGTCAGCTGACAGGCCTCCACTCCCAACGCTGGCATCAGTTTCCCCTGACCCCACATCAGGTGCCGCTGTTTCGTGATCATCCTCACTACACAGAGTGGGTGGAACAGCGGCTGGCCGATGGCCAGATGCGCAACGAACGCCATCTCTGGACCTCCGTTCGCCCCAACGGACCGCGTCGCCCCTACGAGCTCAACCGTCTGGAACTGCGCATCTGTGATTTGATCACCGACCCAGCGGAACTGCTGGCGATCACGGCTTTACTGGAATTAAGACTGCTCGAACTGCGGGACAATCCACACCGTCTGGATCCGCTCGTCACCAGTCAACTCAGCGCTGCGGAACTGGCCGAACTGGCTGACAGCAATGACGCAGCCGCGGCTCGCTCCAGCCTCGAAGCCACCCTGAGTCACTGGCGGGATGGCAGTGCTGTCTCCTGCAGAGCCTGGATTGCCGATGTTCTGGAGCAAGTCAGCCCCCGGGCTGAAGCCCTCGGACTCAGCGCGCGGCTCAGACCGCTGACAAGGCTGCTCGAATCTGGTAATCAGGCCATGCGTTGGACAGCAGCGATTGAGCAGGGTTGCAGCATCGGTGACCTTCTGCAGCAGGGCAGTTGTGCCATGAAGGACCAGGAGGAGTCCGTCGCCCCCTTGAGCGGCACTTTGGGATGATCATGCGAAGTGCCGAGCCCAGCGGAGCGTCGATGCCTCAGTCCACTGCCCATGCCCCCGACGGCGATCAGCCAAGGGCCAGCGGTGGCAGCCCCGGGGCCGGCCGCCTGCTTCAGCATCGCCTTGAGTTGGTCGAAGACCTGTGGCAGACCGTCCTGCGCAGCGAATGTCCACCGGATCAGAGTGAGCGACTGCTTCGCCTCAAGCAACTGAGTGATCCGGTGGCCCTCGAGGGCCGCGACGGTGACAGCTCCAGCGAGGCGATCGTCGAGCTGATCCGCAGCATGGATCTCTCCGAGGCCATCGCGGCAGCGCGTGCCTTCTCCCTCTATTTCCAGCTGATCAACATCCTCGAGCAGCGCATCGAGGAAGACAGTTACCTGGACAGTCTTCGTCCCAGCCGCAGTCAGGACGATGAGACGGCGGCCAGCTTTGATCCCTTCGCACCTCCCCTCGCCAGTCAGACCGATCCCGCGACATTCGGCGAGGTGTTCGAACGACTGCGGCGGATGAATGTTCCCCCGGCGCAGGTGGAAACGCTCCTGCGGGAACTGGACATCCGACTGGTGTTCACCGCCCACCCGACGGAAATCGTGCGTCACACAGTCCGTCACAAGCAGCGGAGGGTGGCGTCCCTGCTGCAGCGATTGCAGTCGGAGCCAGCTCTGGCGCGATACGACGAAGAAGAACTGCGTCGCCAGCTGGAGGAGGAGATCCGTCTCTGGTGGCGCACCGACGAGCTGCACCAGTTCAAACCGACGGTTCTGGATGAAGTCGATTCAACGCTGCACTACTTCCAGCAAGTGCTGTTCGATGCGATGCCGGAGCTGAAGCGGCGACTGGTCTCGTCACTGAACCGGCACTACCCCGACGTGCAGTTCCCCCAGGCATCGTTCTGCACCTTCGGATCCTGGGTGGGCTCCGACCGCGACGGCAATCCCTCCGTCACCCCCGAGATCACCTGGCGCACCGCCTGTTATCAGCGCCAGCTGATGCTGGAGCTCTACATCAGTTCGGTGCAATCCCTGCGCAACCAACTGAGCATCTCGATGCAGTGGAGTCAGGTCTCTCCACCACTGCTGGAATCGCTGGAGATGGATCGGCTGCGCTTCCCGGAGATCTATGAACTCCGGGCCGCCCGCTACCGGCTGGAGCCGTACCGGCTCAAGCTCAGCTACATCCTCGAACGGCTGGAGCTCACGCTTCAGCGCAATCAGCAGATGTCGGAGGCTGGCTGGCAGACACCGCCCGAACCCGCCTCCTCCACCCCCCCAGAGGGGATACCAGGCCACGAGTCGCTGCACTACACGGATATTGATCAGTTCCGCAGCGACCTCGAACTGATTCGCAACAGCCTGGTCAGTACCGAGCTGAGCTGCGAGCAGCTCGACACCCTGCTCAACCAGGTCCACATCTTCGGGTTCTCCCTGGCGAGCCTGGACATCCGACAGGAGAGCACCCGTCACAGCGACGCCATCGATGAGCTCACCACCCACCTGC
>CAJWIC010000018.1 GCA_913040905.1 uncultured Synechococcus sp.
ACCAGTCGTCGTTGAGGGAGCTCACATGAACCAGTCCCTCCACCCTGGTCTCCCCCACCTCGACGAAGAAGCCGTAGCTCTGCACACCGCTGACTCGGCCTTCAGCGTCCTGACCCACCAGCGGTTCAGCGGACCTGGCCTGGACCATCGCCAGCAGGTCCCGTTGCAGCTCGAGCACCTGACGCCGCCGGCTGTTGAGCCGCTGGACCAGGCGGTGGTTCACAACGCCCGTCAGCTTTTGTTCCTGCGCGCCCGTGAACAGCGCCCACTGGAGCTGTTCCGCGCAACCACGACGACCGAGATTGATTCGTTCCTTCTGGCGAACATTCGGACGGTCCTTGCCGTCACTCAGGAGCATCTGAATGATCTGCTGGTTGGCCAGCTGCGCGTAGCTCAAGGACGCGCAGCACCAGGGGACCGGCGGAAGATCCGATTCAACGGTGCCGTCCTCGTCGTTGTGGTCCTGTGGCTTGATTTCGGCCTGGAACTGCGGGTGTGCCAGGGCATGGCTCAGTTGCTGCTCCAACACCCGGCGTTGATCTGACTCCGCGAACACCGTGATCAGTTCCTGCGCCGTCGGGCTGCCATCGTCATCCAGTTCGAGGGGGAGATCCAGGGCTACGGCGGTTTTCGCCACATCGGTCAGCACCGCTGTGTCAGGTTCGCTGCAGATCCTTGAGATGCCGGGGAGCTGCAGTGCGGCGCGGTGCTGACCCCAGGCACGATCGGCCGCTCTCAGCAGTGGTTGAAGGATGGAGTTGGGATCGGTGCGATCGATCACATCAAGCCATCGGTGGGACTGGCCACTGGGATCGGCCCAACGAAGATCTCCAAGGGCATCCAGCTGTGGCGGCCGTAGATCGAGGGCTACCGATCCAGTGGACCGTTCATGGGCGATCAGACAGTCAGCGCAGAAGAACAGGGTCTGCAGTTGGCCCAGTTGATCTTTGATCGATTTCAACGCTGCCGGGATGCTGCGCGATTTGGGTTTGCGCTCTGCCAGGGCGCGGAGCTGGGTGACGCTGACCCCGGCGACCGGGCGAATGGTGCTGAGCATGAACTCCCAGTCCGTCAGGTTGCCGTCGGCATCGATGTCCAGACGTACCGTCAGGGCGTCGCTGGATTCCCCCTCCTTGAACCGACAGGCCTTCGTGAGGGCTGGTGTGAGAAGGGACTGCCATTCCTCACCCATGCAGATGGCTTCAGCGCGTTCTCGGAGCCAGAGATCGAGACTGTTCCCTTGGCCGAACCGCTCTGCAACGGACGGCGCATGCAACCACAGGCGACTGCCGCCATCCCTTGCCTCCACGTGGACCGCAGGCAAAGGTGGAGCATCACGGTGCTGCCAGCTGCTCAGCAGTAATGACGGCTGATCGGTCAGATCGGTGCGACCTTTGCTTGCAGTGGACTTGACGGAGCCCCGGGGAGCCGCTGGTCGTTCGTGCAGACCGGTTTTGGTCAGCAACAAGTCGCGGTCAGCGGCAGGACCTGCATTGAGAGGCAGCGGTCGTGCCACATGACCCTGGGCTGGATGCTGCGCAACCGGGTAACGATCGATCTTCACTTCAACAACGGCCGTTGCCGATTCGTCCTGCAGGTGCTCTTCCGCTTCCGTCGGCAGCTCGATGCTGGTGAGCATGCGGTCATCCAACGGAGCCGCCACCAACCGATCCTGCTGCCGCTCCACCTGGGCAAGCAGGGACCGGGTACTGCGTTCAAGAATGCATTGAACTTCGCCTTCCGGCGAACGTCGACGACCGCCCTCACGGGTGACGCGCACCAGGACGCGATCGCCATTCCAGGCGTGATTCAGGTAGTGGTCACGGATATAGATGTCATCGCCACCGTCATCGCGGATGGCGAAACAGAATCCCTTGCTACTGCAACGCAGCCGGGCATCCAACAGGTCTTCACAGCGATCGCGCAGGAGTCCATCGTCTTCCTGACGGCTGAGGAGACCCAGCTTGCTCAGACCATGAAGAGCAAGATCCAGCCTGTCCTTGTCAGCCTTGTTTGTCAGCTTGAGGATTTTTGCCAGCGTGGCCTTAGGAACTGGCTGGTCATAGGAAAGCTGATCCAGCAGGTCAGCGACCGAGAACTTCATGATGGGGTTGTCGAATCCGGCCTTCACGACCGGGGGATGTTCGGAGCGGCCGAAGGAGATGCCGGGCCGTGCAGAGAGCTCCAACCCGACCCAGTTTATGAGTCGACCTGGTCGTCTTCAGCACCTCCATCGCTGTTGCGCATCAGCAGCTGCGATCCGATGATCAGGAAACCGATGGCGGCCAGAAGCTGAAGCCATTCGGTCGGGATCAGGCTGGCGATCGACCCACCGGCCATCGCACCCAACAGACTGGCCAGAACAAGGGCCGTGGAGGATCCCAGAAACACCGCCAGGGGCCTGTCGGATGTGCCGCTGAGGGCCACTGTGGCCAGTTGGGTCTTGTCTCCCAGTTCAGCCAGGAACACGGTCAGAAAGGTTGAGATCAGAAGGGAGAGATCCATCGTTCAGAGTCCTGTCGTGTCCAGCAACAGCGTCTGGGCTGCCTGAGCACCCAGCCAGAGCCCCAGGGCGACCATGAGAACTCCCGCCATCGTTTCCAGACGCTCTGGGGGAAGCGTGCGGGCCAGCCACTGCCCCAGCAGGACACCCACCAGGCTCGAACAGATCAGAGCCAAAGCGGCCCCAAGAAACACAAGCCAGGGTGAGCCGGACTGAGCCGAAAGGAGCAGTGTCGCCAGCTGGGTTTTGTCCCCCAGCTCGGCGATGAACACGGTGCCGAAGGTGCTGAACACAACGGCAGCAAAGCCAGGGCGTGCGGCTTCCTTGATTTCAGCCATCACCGCGGCGTTGGACTCGGTTGAACCTACGCAGCTCCCTGCTGCGACCGCCGTAGACCGAGCGGATCTGCTGCTGGCAACAGTCGATGGCAAAGGCATCCAGCTGATCGGGCTCGATGTTGAACAACTGATCCATGCAACTGACTCGGCAGAATCTGGGCCGATCGTCATAAATCCGACAGCGTCGACCACCGCTGTCGTAGTGGATGCACCAGCCGTCTCTCCCCACCATCGATAGGTAGGTGGCCTGGTCCTCGTCGTTGAGGGCTTCAAGCGCTTCGGCCCGTTCCTCCGGTGCGAGGCGACAACAGGCTCCGCATTGGGAGATGCATTGCCACTGTTGGGTCCGATCGGTCATCGGTGCAGCTGTGACAGCTGATCACAGGGTGAGGGGATCAGATCCCAGTCATAGCAAGGCACCTAATGAACTTTTAGGTCTGGCGAGTGACGGCAACGTCGCGACACTCAACCGATTCTCAATAGCAGTCAAAAATGAAAATTGATAACTATGACGATGAGGGCTCCCGGGAACGACTCGGATCCGAGTTGCTGATTCGTATTCATCTTGTCCGATGTCATTTGTTCCTGAAGTTGATACGCCTGACAGGCATCTCAGAAGCTTTCAGGGATCAACCGTGTGACTGCATGTTGATCGGTGTCCGGTATGACTAAGCCCTTGTTGGTTGCCAAATTCCGTCGCTTTCCTTGCCATTGCGAAGGGCCTTCTCAGCGAGCTTGAGGTAGTGGAAGTAACTCTGACGGTCCTCTGCCTCTGCCGCCTTGTTCATGAGATGCAGATAGTTGAGACGCGACTGCTCGGACAAGGTTGAGATCAAAAACGGCTATTCACGATCGCTGCTGTTTGGTTTCAGACTCAGTAGCCCCCTACACCAGAGCAGGTGGCTTCAGATTTTCTTTCGGAACTGCGTTCTGGGCCAATCGATCACGCCTCACTGGTTCCGCCAGTCCAGGAATTCAAGCCGTGAAGCAGCTCTGCAAGCCCTGGAGACCTCTGTCGAGGTGTCGCAGAACCAGCACAGCTAATGCAGAAAAGCCAGTCGTATCAACAGTTGTAACGTGACAAGGCGTCACAGAGGTTGCTTGCCAGAGCCCGGCGATGAGCCTAGGCCCCGTAATCTGGCCTCTGATCCGCAACAAGTGAGCGCTTAATCGCCATGGGCATCGACTTCCATCTGATCGCCAATTTCGGAGCCCTTGCGCTGATCACCCTGGCTGGACCTGCCGTGATCTTCATTCTCTTCTACCGCCGCGGGGCACTTTGAAGCGTTAAGTGCGCAAGCCGAGGGCCAGCGATGCCTCTTCCAACAGGGTCTGAACCCTGGAATCGGAAGCCCGTTGGTCCTCACACAGCAACACCTGGCGACGATCGATTTCTGCCTCAAGACAGTCGCCGTCCTTGTTGGTCACGCTGAAAACAGCTGATCTGGACGAATCGCCGTCCTGCTTGCGACTGGCGATGTAGCTCTGCAATCCAAAGCTGAGTTTCACCCGATCCGTGTGTTCACGGATTGCCTTGAGTTCGAGTTGCAGTCGTCGCTCCCCCCTCCAGACGTTGCGCTTCAGCTCGTAAGCAACATCCACCATTGCCGGCATGGGATTCAGCGGTGGGCATCGCCAGGCCACGGCGCGCCGTTGATGTCCCCCCTGCTCCAGGGTGATCGACAGATGTCCGCCATTCAGGGCCCGCCAATCGGCTACAGCGCATCCTCTGGACCAGAACAACGGAGCCGGATGCCCAACGCCATGGGGGGTCAACGTTTCAAGAGCTGCCCAGAGCTCCCAGTTGATCTCTGCAAGCGACAGACAGGCTTCCGGGCGAATCGGCCGACCGCTTCCCTGCTGGTTGAACCAGGGTTCAGTGAGTTGATTCAAGCGGTCATGCAGCGCATGCACCTGACTGGCCTTCACCGTGAACCCACCTGCTGCCGGGTGGCCTCCGAACCGTTCCAGCAGATCCGCACAGTTTTTCAGCACCTGATCCACAGCAAAGCCCTGGGGAGCCCGGGCTGAGGCTCTCAACGCCCCTTCCCCATCACCGGCCAGAAGCGCCACCGGTCGGTGGTATCGCTCCATGAGACGCGCGGCGACGATCCCGATCACCCCGTGATGCCAGTGGCTCTGCGCCAACAGCAGAAACGGTGGGATTTGGCCCTCGGCATCCGATTCCACCAAGGCGGTGGCTTCGGCTTCGATCGCATCGCAGAGATCCCGTCGCTGGCGGTTGAGATCGTCACAACGGCGAGCCAAGGCCATCGTCTTAACGGGATCGGATTCGGTGAGAAGCTCCACCACCAGAACGGGATCACCGAGTCGTCCGACCGCATTGATCCTCGGGGCCAGTTGAAAACCGATGTCCTCGGCGCTCAAGGCCGTTTCGCCGAGACCCGCCAGCCGCTGCAGTGCCATCAGGCCTTCACAACGGCTGCGGTGCAGAGTCGTCAGTCCCTCCAGCAACCAACGCCGGTTGGCTCCGGTCAGCGGTGCCATGTCGGCAACTGTGCCGATACAGAACAGATCACGCGCCACCTGAATCGCGTCCATGCGGTCCAGCCGTTCGGCGACGCTGCTGGCCAGCACGTAGGCCAATCCCACACCGGCAAGACCCCGATAGGGAGATCCTTCAGGCGTGGTGGCGGGATGCAGTAACGCTGTCATCCAGGGGCGGGGTTCGGGGATGGTGTGGTGATCGGTCACGATCACATCCATCGACAGCTCCCTGGCCCTTTGCAGGGCCTCCGCTGCGGCCACTCCGTTATCCACTGTGACCAGCAGACGGATGCCTTTGCCGTGCAGGCGGTCCACCATCGCTGGATTGAGGCCGTATCCCTCCTCCATTCGGGACGGTATGGCCGGCTCCGGCTTGGCTCCGAGTGGTTGGAGAGCTCTCAGCAGCAGGGCCGTACTGGTCATCCCATCGGCGTCGTAATCGCCGCAGACCGCAAGGGCTTCACCGTGTTCGCAGGCCTGACAGATGCGATCGACCGCGATCGCAAGATCCGGAAAATGGCTGCAAGCATCGGGCAGATCCGGTGGCGTGACGAGGTCTGCCACGGCGTCCTCGTTCAACCCGCGACGGAGCAGCAGGGTCCTCAGGGGCAGAGGTAAGGACAGCCGTGGCCATGGCCTGGCATCCACGACAGCCGGCAGCACCCAGGTATGCGGTGAAGTGGCACTCATGAATCAGCATTGTGCCCGTTTCGGATGGTGTTGATGAGCTTGTTGCAGGGCGTGTTCTGGGATGTCGATGGGACTCTTGCCGACTCGGAGATGGACGGACATCGCCCGGCCTTCAACCGTGCCTTTGCTGACCTGGATCTCGCGATTGACTGGGGGCCGCAGTTGTACGCCGACCTGCTCTCGATTCCCGGGGGGATGAAGCGGGTGCAGTGGTATGCCAGCTCCAGGGGGATCAATCTGAATGATGCTCAGCTTCGGGCGATTCGCGACCGCAAACGATTCCATTACACGGCTTTGGCCCGATCAGGTGCCGTATCTCTTCGGACAGGTGTGCGTCGCCTTCTGGAGCAGTTGAACGGCGCTGGGATCGAACAATGGATCGTGACCTCAAGTGGGTTGGCTTCCGTGGAGGGATTGCTAGCCAGCACCCCGGATCTCAGGGCGTTGTTCCAGGGCATCGTCACCTCGGATGACGTGAAGGAGAGCAAGCCCTCACCGCAGGGCTACCTGCTTGCCCTGGAGCGCTCCGCACTTCCAGTGGATCAAACGCTGGTGATCGAAGACTCCGCAGCAGGGCTGGAGGCCGCTCTCGCTGCTGGCTTGCGTTGTCTGTTGACCCCTTCCCCCTGGGATCAGGGGCTGCGGCGGCGGTTCGGCGATGCCGTCGCGGTGTTTGAGCATCTCGGCGATGGGTCAGAACCAGCGCATCAGATCAGTGGCCCCCCTTGCCGAGATGGGATGGTGACGCTGGAGTATCTGCAGACCCTTGGTTGTTCCGCAGGATGAGTTCCCTGCAGCACACACGGCTCTCTCGACTGCAGAACCGCGTTGGTGACTCCATCGCAGCAGCGTTCTCCGGTCCCTGGTGGAGCCGCAGTCTGCAGATCATCGGCTTGTTGATGGGCTTTCTGCTCGGCAGCAGCCTGACGGAGTACCTCAAATCTGCCGTTGGTCTGCGCACGATTTCCGCCCTCACGACGCTGATCGCCTGTGAACTGCTGGTGGCTCTGCGTCGACGGGTTCTGAAGACTCCCATGGCATTCCACTGGCGTCTGCTCGACAACCTCCGGCTTGGTTTCGTCTATGCCGTTGTTCTGGAGGCATTCAAAGTTGGATCCTGATGGCCAACGCGATATTCCACCCGGCGAGCAGCAGTGTCTGCTTCGCTATCTCGACGTCGAGGATCACGCGGCCTGGGAACAGCAGTGGCGGACCAGCCAACTGTTCGAATCCACGCTGAATCTCTGGCCCGCCAGTGCTTCACCCGACTGGCTCTGGAGTCTCGGTTTGCCGTTGCTCACCGAGGCAGCAAGGGATCGATCTCAACGTCGGTTGATCGGCTTGAGCGCTCTGCCGGGATGCGGAAAAACAACGCTTGGCCATTGGCTTGAACAGGCCGCGTTGCAGCTTGACCTGCCGCTTCAAGTGGTCTCGATCGATGACTTCTACTACGAGGCGGAGCGCCTGGAGCAGGCCATGCGCGGCAATCCCTGGGCCGTTCCCCGTGCCCTCCCAGGCAGTCATGACGTGCCATTGCTGCATCAGAGCCTTTGCCGATGGAAACGTGGTGAGACCGTGGATCTACCGCAGTTCGACAAGTCTCTCCGTCAGGGTCGTGGAGACCGCTCAGGCTGGCGCAGCTGTTCGGCGGAGATCCTGGTGCTGGAAGGCTGGTTCGTCGGCTGTCAGCCGCTCGCGCAGAACGTGTCAATCGAACATGGCTGTGAGCATCTCTCTCCGCCAATCCGTTCAGAGGAACTGAAGGCACGGGTGCACGTTCAGGACGCACTGCGCAGGTATCAATCAGTTTGGGCAGAACTCGACACTCTTTGGCAAATCAAAGCCCAGGACATTCGATCGCCTCAGATCTGGAAGCGTCAGCAGGAGAACCAGATGCTGCGTGAGCAGGGCGTTGCTCTCGACAACGCCACACTGCTCGGGTTCATTCGCATGATCCTCGCGGCGATTCCGCCACGGAGCTTTGATCAGATGGATGCGGATGTTTGCGTCGAGGTTGACCCGGATCGGCGGCTACGCCAGCTGCGGATCAACGAACGGACTCAGGACTCGCCGTCGTCGGTATCCCTCACGGGATAAACAAATCCCTGGGCACGACCACTGAGAACGGACTTTCCGATCGACATGGCCCGCTGGGCAGCAACAGCCGCTTTTCCTTTCCAGGTGGCGCTGCGCTGATTGCGCTTGGCCTTTGAGGTTTTCTTCTTCGGGACGGCCATTGCGCCTGGTCAACTCCAAACGGCAATTGTCTGTTGTCAAGACGCCTTGCGTCAAATCGCTAAGGTCAAGTCAATTCAAAGCTGTTGTGACTTCAGGATCGGAAAGGCCGAAGGAATCCCTGTCTCCTCAACCTTTATCGAATTTGTTCGGAGGCAAACCGAAGTCCGTCAGCTACTCGAGCTTGCTGGAACAGATTCGCAACGGCGAGGTCAGTGCTCTGGAACTGGTTCCAGCACGCCGTGAGGTGCGCGTCACTTACCCCGATGGACTTCAATCCACGGTCAGCATCTTTGTTAACGATCAGCAGATCCTGCGGGCCGCCGAGGCTTCGGCGACGCCGCTGACGGTGCGAGACATCCGCGGCGAGCAGGCCATGGCTGGTCTGCTGGGGAATCTCGGATTGGTGCTGCTGTTGGTGGTGGGGTTGTCCTTTCTGTTGCGTCGATCCGCCCAGATGGCCAACCGCGCTCTCGGCTTCGGTCGCAGTCAGCCACGGCTGAAGCCCCAGGAGGACCTTCAGGTTCGCTTTGAGGACGTCGCCGGGATCAACGACGCCAAGGAAGAGCTTGAAGAGGTGGTCACCTTCCTCAAGCAACCGGAGACCTTCACCGGTCTCGGCGCCAAGATCCCTCGTGGCGTGCTGCTGGTCGGTCCCCCCGGCACCGGAAAAACGCTGCTGGCCCGTGCCATCGCGGGCGAAGCGGGAGTGCCGTTCTTTTCGATGGCGGCCTCGGAATTCGTTGAACTGTTCGTCGGGGTCGGTGCCAGTCGCGTCCGTGATCTGTTTCGACAGGCCAAGGAGAAGTCCCCCTGCATCGTCTTCATCGACGAGATCGACGCCGTCGGACGTCAGCGGGGAGCCGGCATCGGTGGCGGCAACGACGAGCGGGAACAAACGCTGAATCAGCTGCTCACCGAAATGGATGGTTTCGCCGACAATTCAGGCGTGATTCTTCTGGCCGCCACCAACCGAGCAGATGTGTTGGATGCAGCCCTGACCCGTCCAGGACGGTTTGACCGCCGCATTGATGTGTCTCTGCCGGATCGCCGTGGTCGTGAAGCGATCCTTGGAGTCCATGCACGAACCCGGCCCCTGGACCCCGCAATCGACCTGGCGGCCTGGGCTCGCCGGACTCCTGGTTTCTCGGGGGCTGAGCTGGCCAACCTGATTAATGAAGCGGCCATTCTCACCGCCCGTCAACAGCAGCCCTTCATCAGCGATCGCCAGCTGGAAGGAGCCCTGGAACGGATCACCATGGGGCTCAGTGCCAAGCCGCTTCAGGACAGTGCCAAGAAGCGACTGATCGCTTATCACGAAGTTGGCCATGCCCTGGTGGCTGCCCTGCTGCCGGCGGCCAACAAGCTCGACAAGGTGACGATTCTGCCCAGGGGAGCGGCGGGCGGTTACACCCGTTTCATGCCGGACGAGGAGAAGCTGGATTCCGGCCTGATCACCAGAGCCTCCTGCCTGGCGGACCTGGTGGTCTCCCTGGGCGGACGAGCCGCGGAGTTGGTGGTTTTCGGTCCGTTGGAGGTCACCCAGGGGGCCAGTGGTGATCTGCAGATGGTGGCCCAGCTGGCACGGGAAATGGTCACACGGTTCGGTTTCTCCTCTCTTGGTCCAGTGGCCCTGGAAGGTCCTGGCACCGAAGTGTTCCTCGGTCGCGATTGGTTCAGCCAGCGCCCTGGTTACGCCGAAAGCACGGGCCAGGCCATCGACACCCGTGTGAGGGACCTCGCCAAGCAATCCCTGGCTCAGGCGGTGACCCTGCTGGAATCGCGACGTGAGGTGATGGATCGTCTCGTCGATGCCCTGATGGAGGAGGAAACACTCCACCACGATCGCTTCATGGAGTTGGCTGGACTGGGATGAGAGTTCTCCTGCTGCTGCTGCCGCTGGTGCTGTTGGCGGCCCGCATGCAGGTCGAGTGGTCCTGGTTTCAACAGTTTCAACTGGAGACCGTGTTGCTTCATCGCTGGCTGCTTCAGCTGGCCGGCGGCGCAGCTGCGTTGATCCCGATCGGGCTCGCCCATCGATGGAATCGTTCGATTGACTCATCTCCCCAGACCGGTTCAGCTGCACGGCTGCAGGGTTGGCGCTATTCCCTGGTGCTTCTGCTGGCGATCGCGCTGCAGCTGGTGGGTCTTGGGGTGATCAACCTGCTGGTTCTGCAGGCGATGGATGATGTGATTCCCCTCGCCGATGGCTGGCAGCTGGGCATCCACCAACCGCAGCTGCCGGTGCTGCTCCTGATCAGTTTGGTGGCGGTGCTCCAGCCCCGGCTCAGACGCTGGCTGCCCTTGTTCACGTCAGCGGCACTGGTGCTGATTGCAGCACGAGCCTGGAGAGTCTGGGCCCTCGCCTGGTCGATTCAGCCAGCAGGACTGCAGGAACCCTTTCTGCAGGCGGATGTCAGCTTTGCGCTGGGCCGCTTCGCCGCGCTCCAGCTGCTGATTGCGCTGCTGAGTTGTGGTGCCTTGTTCTGTCTGGGCCATGGCCTGCAGACCCTGTTGACCCGACCACCGGCCCTGAGCGACTGGGGGTGCGCGGTGCCAAGCGCCAGAAATCGTCGACTGTTGCTGTCCATGGCCGCCATGGTGCTGGTGCTGCTTGCAGGCCAGTGCTGGTTGTCCAGGCATGCTCTGCTGTGGCAACAGCACGGCATCGTGGCCGGGGCCGGTTGGCTTCAACGGGCGGTGACGGAACCGTTCCGAGAGCTGCTGACCCTGGAACTCCTGCTGCTCGCCCTGGCTCTGCTGTTGCCGTCATCGCTGGTTCTGCGTCGACGGTTGCTGATTGTCTTAGCTGCAACTCTCATCCTTGAGTTCAGCCTCACCCCTTTCAGCCGCTGGCTCATCCTTCGCCCGCAGGAACTGTCTCTGCAGACGCCCTATCTCGAGGAGGCGATTCGATCCACACGACACGCCTTTCAACTCGATCGGATTACACGGGGCTCGTACAAGCCCGAACCCTCGCTCTCCCAGGCTGATCTTGAGCAAGGCGCCAGCACCCTGCGCAATCTCAGACTTTGGGACAGCGCTCCGCTGCTGGAAACCAACCGTCAGCTGCAACAGCTTCGGGTTTATTACCGCTTTCCCCAGGCATCCGTCGATCGTTATCCGCTCTCGCTGCGTGGGGGGACGCCACAACAGGTGATTCTCTCGGCACGGGAGCTTGATCAATCAGCTCTCCCACGCCGCTCTCAGACCTGGCTCAATCGACATTTCGTCTTCACCCACGGCTACGGGTTCACGGTGAGTCCGGTGAACACCCGCGGCGAGGACGGATTGCCGGAATACTTCATCAGTGACCTGGGAACGGACACCAGGATCCAGGGCAATCGCGAGCTTGGAATTGAACGGGACGACGTGGAACGGGCCATTCCAGTGGAGAACGCAGCGCTCTATTTCGGCATGCTGCGATCTCCCTACGCCGTGGCGCCCACCCGGGTCAACGAATTTGATTATCCCGAAGGAGACCTGAACGTTTACACCCACTACCGCGGAAGTGGAGGACTTCCCATCGGCCACTGGCTTCAGCGGGCTGCAGCGGCCACGTATCTGCTGGAACCGCGGCTGCTGACAGCGGGATCGATTGATCCGACCTCCAAACTGCTGATCCGCCGGGAAGTCCGTCAGCGCGTCCATGCGATCGCACCATTTCTCGATCTTCGAGGGGACCCCTATCTGATCTCCATTCCTGATCCGGTTGACCCAGCAATCGGCTCCGAGCAGCACCAGTACTGGGTCGTTGAAGGGTTCACGCATTCCTCTACATATCCCTACAGCGCGGCTGTTTCCAGCAATGATTCCGATCGCTATCTACGCAATTCAGTCAAGGCTGTGGTGGATGCCTACAACGGCAGCGTGCAGTTGTACATCAGTGAGCCGGATGACCCGTTGATCCAGGGCTGGGCTCGGGTGTTCCCACAGTTGTTCCAGACCCTCGAGCAGATGCCATCCTCAATCCGTGATCACCTGCGTGTTCCGGAGGAATTGTTTGATGTTCAGGTCAAACAACTGCAGCGCTATCACGTTGAAGATCCACGCGTGTTTTACAGCGGTGATGACGTCTGGCAGGTTCCGCTGGAGGTTTACGACGGTGAACAGATCACAGTGCGCCCGTACCACATCACAGCCCAGGTCCTGGACCGCAGCAGCTCCGAATTTCTGCTGTTGCAACCCCTAACCCCCTTGGCACGTCCCAACCTCACCGCCTGGCTGGCGGCACGAAACGATGGAGACAACTACGGCAAATTGGTTCAGATTGATTTTCCCAAGGACACACCGATTCTCGGCCCCGAACAGGTGCAGGCCCTGATCAATCAGGATCCAGAGATCAGCAAGGTATTCGGTCTTTGGGATCGCGGCGGATCCCAGGTGGTACAGGGGAACCTGCTCGTGGTTCCTGTCGGCCAATGTCTTCTTTATGTGGAACCCGTTTATCTGCGAGCCAGCAAAGGTGGTCTTCCGTCTCTCACCAGGATTGTTGTGAGTGATGGACGATCAATCGCCATGGCGGATACCCTGCCCGATGCCATCGATCGACTCATGCAAAAAACCCTGCCGCCGGTGGCGACAGGGTCTTGATTCACACCGTTGATTGGACGATCGATGTGATCAACCGATGGCGGAGAAATACTCCTTGGAGCCCTTGGGATCTTCCAGCATCGTGGCAGCTCCGGGCGTCCAGTTGGCGGGGCAGACTTCGTCGGGGTTCGACTGAACGTACTGGAAGGCCTGCAGAAGACGAAGGGTTTCGTCCACATTCCGACCCACGGGCAGGTTGTTGATGGTGGCGTGAACAATCACTCCATCGGGATCGATCAGATAGAGACCCCGCAGAGCTTTGCCTTCGTCATCGAGGATGTTGAAAGCGTTGCCGATTTCCTTGTTGAGGTCAGCGACGAGGGGATAGTTGATGTCACCAATACCACCCTGGTTGCGGGGGGTCTGGATCCAGGCCAGGTGGCTGAACTTGCTGTCGACGGACACGCCGAGGATTTCGCAATTCTTGCTTGAGAAATCGGCGTAGCGGTCACTGAACGCCGTGATCTCCGTGGGGCAGACGAAGGTGAAATCCAGGGGATAGAAGAACAGCACCACGTACTTACCGCGGTACTGGGACAGGGAGATCTCCTTGAATTCCTGGTCCACCACTGCAGTGGCAGTGAAATCGGGGGCCTGATGGCCCACACG
>CAJWIC010000019.1 GCA_913040905.1 uncultured Synechococcus sp.
AGTAGATGTAGCGCGACATCTTGGGATTCCAACGACGGGTCTGGTGCCCAAAGTGGGCACCAGCCTCCATCATCTCGGCGAGGGTGACAACAGCCATGGTTTGAGGGTTTCGGGTTCGCCTCCACCTGCCAGGGATGGACACGGCTCAGCCTGAAGGCATCAACCGGTGTCGCATGCACCCGAAACGGGCAGGTGTGCGGTGTGAAAGAACCTATTGAAGGTATCAAAAGGCCGGTCAGCGCAAGCCGGCCAGCCGCGCTTCCTGAAACAGGGCACGCACGCCGATGCGGTTCAGGGGAAGACGCAGCAGTTCCATCGCCGTGCCGGGATAACCATGACGGATCAACCAGCGCAAGAGTGGTCTGAGGCTGTGTTCATTGATCAGTCCACCCAGGGTGAGCAACTCCCAGAGCAGGCGATGCAGCCAGGTGAATTGAATGATGAAGCGGACGCGACGCGTTGGATGTTTGCGGAAGAACACCAGTCCCATCCGGGCCCGCTCCCCTTCCACCTGGATCAATCGCGGGATCTGATCAAGGGTGAGGGCTGGATGCCAGTGGTACCCCACGGCGGCAGGGCACTTGATCAGCTCCACCCCCATCTGCCGCAACCGCTCCCCCAGTTCAAGGTCTTCCCAGCCATAGAGGCGAAAGCCTGTGTCGAACAGCCCGGCACGCTGCAGCACGTCCTTGTCGATGGCGACATTACCCGTCGCGAAATAGGCCCAGGACAGATCCCGCAGCTTGTGGCGTTCGGCCGTGGGCTGCTCGAAGTTGGCCGTGTTCACCACGGCCCCGTAGGTGAAGCAGAGGCGGTCGCCGCGTTCACTCCAGCTGCGGACAAGGCTGTTGGCGTGGCAGGCCAGAAAACTGTCAGTGACCACCAGATCACTGTCGATGAAAACGATCACGTCCCCACTGGCGTGATCCACACCACGGTTGCGCCCCTCAGCGGGTCCGCCATGGGACTGCTCAATCAGTCGCACATGGGGAAACCGTTCCGCCTCCGCTCGCAACCAATCCGGGGTGCCATCGCTGGATCCGTCATCAACCACCACGACCTCGTAGCGATCGATCTCCGGACACGCCTGCTGCCGCTCCAGTGCCAGCAGACACTTCTCAAGGATCGGTCGGCGGTTGTAGGTCGGAATGACGACGCTAACGAACATCGCAGCAACCGGAACGGTGGGATTGGCTCAGCCTAAAAGCAACAAAAAAGGGGCTATGAAGCCCCCTGATGAATCAAACGTGGTGCACGATCAGTCGGCAGCGCCACCGTTGTTGGCGGTACCGGTCACACCATTGCCGGCACCTTCGCCACGGCCGTCATTGCGCAGCTTGCGCTTCTTGAACTTGCGCGCGTAGGCGCGGTTGCGTTCCTGCTTTTCCTTCTTGAGATTTCTGCGTTTGGCCATCCGGCGTCAACAACGTGGCATTCCCCCACACCCTACTGCTCAGCCGGCAGAAGGCAGCCATCCTCCATGCGCAGCAACCGGTCCGCCACATCCAGGATGCGTGGATCGTGGGTCACCATCAACACGGCGCAGGACTGATCCCGGGCCAGTCGCCGCAGCAGTTCCACCACCTCTCGACCGGTGGCCCCATCCAGGGCAGCCGTCGGTTCATCCGCCAGCAGCAGCCGTGGATGGGCTGCCAGTGCGCGGGCGATGGCCACCCGTTGCTTCTGCCCTCCGGACAGGTCGTGGGGCAATTTGCCCATCTGGTCCTCCAACCCGACGGAGCGCAACCAGTGCCGGGCTTCATCCCGTCGTGCGCGGTAGCCGAGTCCCGTCAGAAGGTCGGCCCCCATCTGAACGTTCTGTTCCGCCGTGAGGCAGCGCAAGAGGTTGTGCCCCTGAAAAATCATGCCGATGCCACGGCGCACCTGCTGCCGCTGACGCCGACCGGCACCGTCGAGACGATGACCGAGCACGGTGACCTCACCGGACTGAACCGTGCGCAAGGCACCGATCAGGGTCAGCAATGTGGTCTTTCCACAACCGGATGGCCCCGTCAGCAGCACCACCTCGCCTGGATCGATCCTGAGGCTGATGTTCTGCAACACCTGCCGACGCATCTCACCCCGCCCAAAGGAGTGACTGAGGTTCTGAAGCTCAACGGAAGCCATCAGAAGATCTCCGCCGGGTCTGCATCGACCAGCCGACGCATCGCCAGCAGCGAAGACAGCATGCACATCACCAGGATCATGCCGCCGACGGTGAGGGCCCTGGACGCATCCATACCCACCGGGAGACGCGTGGCGTCGCGGACGAACCAGTACAGCCCTTCACCGGCGAGATAGGCCGGGATATAGCCCATCACAGCCAGATAAAACCCTTCGCGAACCACAACGCCAAGCAAATGGCTGAGGCGGTAGCCCATGGCCATCAACGTGGCGTATTCCGGCAGATGGTCACTGACATCGGTGTACAGAACCTGGTACACGATCACGCAACCCACCACGAAGCCCATGGCGGCCCCGAGGGTGAAGATGAACCCGATCGAGGTACCGCTCTTCCAGTAGTTCTTCTCAAAGTCGATGAATCCCTGTTTGGTGAGGACTTTGACGTCCGCAGGGAGCCTTGACGCCAGCCGCTGCACAACCTCCTGGGGATCCGTACCCGGACGCAGACGGATCAGACCGACTTCGATCGCCCCGCGGGACTTCTGAGGAGAGAGATCCAGAAAGGTCTCCGTGCTGGTGAGCAGGTTGCCGTCAGCGCCGAAGCTCGTCCCCAAACTTACGAGGCCTTCCACCCGGATGCGGTTGCCGGCGATCTCGGTTTCAACAGTGCGACCCTCCCGGTACCAATCGGCAATGGGACCGAATTCGGGACGCGACAGCTGATCAAACAGGATCCTGCCCTTCTGCTTGAGCACTTCGGTCTTGTTCGACAGGCTCGGATCCACGAAAAAGGGATCATCCGGATTGAAGCCCAGCGCCAGGATCGCTCGGTTGAGCCGGGTTTCCGGATTGCGCCAGAGCATCAGGCCCCAGTGAACCGGGGTCACCCCCTCTACAGCAGGGTCGGCCAGGGTCTGCACCAGCCTGCGCCTGGGGAAGCCCGCCATTCGGACGGAGCTGGCCGAGCGTGGACTGATCAACACCAGATCGGCATCGAACAAGCGATGCACCGTGACGCTGGCGTCGAAGAGACCATCGCGAAACCCCAGCTGCATGAACATCAGGATCCCGGCGAAGCTGATGCCCGCCAGAGCCACCAGAAGGCGAACGGGCTGGCGGGACAACAGCAACCAGGACAGGGGGATCCGACGTCCCTGCCAGAGGTGTCTCATGGCTCGAACCTGGCGATGACCTTCAGACCGGCCAGACGCATAACCCGACGGACATCGTCGGCGTCGAGAGCCACCAGCACCTCCACCACACGGGCATCCGCGTCACCGGTGGGATCGGTGGACAGCACATCGCGCTGCTGCACCCGGGGACTGATCTGGAGGACGCGACCGCTGAGCTGACCACTGAAGCCCCCGTTCTCGCTGGTCAACTGCACCGGCTGATCCAGGCGGATCCGGGCGATGTCCGACTCATAGACCTCGATCCGTGCCTGCATCCGCTGGCTGGCGCCGACATCCATCACCCCGTCACTGCCGGGCCGTTCCCCCTCACGCGCGTGGATCTCCAGAACAAGCCCATCCAGGGGAGAGAGGAGCTCGCTTTCTTCAAGATCCACGAGCAGGCCCTGACGCCGTGCCAGAACCTGGGCCTGTTCACCCTCAAGACGAACCAGATCCTCGCGGCTGGATTCGCGTTGAACCAGCGAAACAGCACCCCAATCGGCACCGCGGGAATAGCGCGACACCTCCAGCTTCTGCAGGGCAATCTCGTCTTCGAGACTCGCCAGATCAGCCTCGACCTCAGCCAGTTCAGCCTCCAGGCCGGCTTTGGTGTCGAAGCGGGCCAGCACCTGGCCCCGTTGAACCTCAGCTCCCTCGTCCACAAGGAGTTGTTGGATCCGGGGTGTCCCTGCAACCCCCGCCGTCGGAGCCGCCAACCGACGGACATCGCCAGCCGGTTCCAGCTGCCCCAGGGCAGCGACCGCTTCAGGACGAGCAGCGATCGCGCCTGCTTCGGCAACTGGAGGATTCTCGGGTGCGTCAGCCTCGTCCTGACCACCACCACAGCTGATCAGAACGAGCGCTAAACCGCAGAGGCCGATCCAACGGGAGCAATGCCAGCAGCGGCTCAGACCAGTGGCGAGGGGTCGTCGAACAGCAACTCCTCGATATAACGATCGGCCCAGGAAGCGTCGAAGGCTTTTTCCAGCACCCGGCGGGTCTTGTCGTTGCGCTTCTGCTGGAGGCAATAGTTCAGTTGTCCCTCATAACGGCGGATCGTAGAAGCCGCCGTTGTCGGTTCGCTGGCTGTCTGGAGCACAGCCGTTCGCAGGATTGTCAGGACGTCTTCAACCCGAGACCGGAACAGCGCCTCTTCCTCGGCACCATCCGGTCGGATGAAACAAACGTGAGGGGAAAAAATCGTGCCCCACCCCGGCAGATCACGCACCTGGCGGAACGCCGGACAGGGTGTGTCCACCAGGGCGGATTCGATGCCCAACGGCAGCGCCTCGGTCACCGGCGAGAGATCCACGATCGCAGCGGAGACCCCGGCCGGACCGGCCACGATGTCGGCACCGAAGATCGGCAGATCAAAGCAAGGGTCTGGGAACCAGACGCAGTGAAGGATCTGCAGGTTCCGACCAAGGCGGGCCAGCTCCAGGTGGATCTTGCGGATACCGCGGCAGCAGAGAAGCTCGTTGCGGATGAGCAGATCATCGCCTTCCAGTTGCCCATCGATACTCGTGAAATCGCTCTCGGTCTCCAGCGGTTTCAGCTCTGGCAGGCCAAACCAGGCCCCCCGGATCGTCTCGGCCAGGGAGGGAATCAGGGGGGGAACCGTCGCTGAAGAATCGGACGGCGGGGACTGCATCAAGCCGGGGATAACAGAATGGAACTTTGCCACGCAGTTCTGACCAGCCTGTTGCACGGTCCGACGCTGGACCACTGGACCCTCCCCAACGGCGTCCGCTGCGTAGCGGCGGAGATGCCCGAAGCGCCGCTCACCTGCCTGGATCTCTGGTGTCGAGCCGGAAGCTTCACGGAGATGGCGGGAGAGGAAGGGATGGCTCACTTCCTGGAGCACATGGTGTTCAAGGGAAGCGATCGGCTCGAGGCCGGTGCCTTCGATCTGGCCATCGAGGCCCTGGGGGGAAGCAGCAATGCCGCCACCGGCTTTGATGACGTCCATTTCCACGTACTGATCCCGCCCGACCAGAGTCAGCAGGCTCTGGATCTCCTGCTGGATCTGGTCTTGCACCCAGCCCTGGAGCAGGAATCCTTTCGTCTGGAGCGGGAGGTGGTGCTGGAGGAGATGGCCCAATACGCCGATCAACCGGATGAGCAGGTGCTGCAGCAGCTGCTGAAACAGGGCTGTCCGGACCATCCCTACGGACGCCCCATCCTCGGGAAGCGCTCCAGCCTTCTGGCGATGGAACCCGAGGCCATGCGCACGTTCCATCAACGCCGCTACCGAGGCCAGCACTGCTGCCTGGCCATCAGTGGGCCGAAAGCCAGGGCGCTGAGAGCAACGATCGAGAGCTCAGCCCTGGCGCAGCTGCCGCCAGATCCGTCCACGCCCACGGAACCGAAAGCACTCAGGCTGCAGCCAGGACGCCACACCCTGGAACTGGCGCGTCTGGAATCAGCCCGCCTGCTGATGCTCTGGCGCGGATCCACCGCCGATGATCAGGACTGGGTGATGGGCGCCGATCTGGCCACAACACTTTTAGGGGAAGGGCGACGCAGCCGCCTTGTCGCCCAGCTGCGCGAGGAGCTTCGCATCGCTGAAAGTGTGGACATGGACCTCAGTGTTCTGGAACAGGGCTGCCTGATGACCCTTGAGATCAGCTGTGAGCCCGACGATCTGGAACAGGTGGAAGCGGCGGTGCACGAACAGCTGGAACAGGCCGAGCGGTTTTCAGCGGCCGAACTGGCACGGGGTCGCCAACTCGTCGGCAACGGGTTGCGCTACAGCCTGGAATCGGTGGGGCAGGTGGCAGCCCAGGCGGCCAGCCAAACGCTGTGGAACCGGCCGCAGGAACTCCTGCAACCCCTGCAGCATCTGCAGGGGTGGAGTGAAGAGCGCTTGTCCGCCGAACTGATGCCACTGCTGGAGCCGGATCGGGCCTGCACCCTCATTGCCACCCCGGCGGGACGTCACTGATGGCCATCCCGGACCTGATTGTTGATCGCATCACCACCCCTGGGGTGATGGCAGCGAAATTGCTGCTGCCCTGGGGCAGTGCCACGGATGGCATCGGCCGACGTGGTGCGCATCAATTGCTGGCGGCCACCCTCAGCCGCGGCTGCGGCCCCTTCGACCACCGTCAGCTGGCGGATCTGGTGGAAGGGCGTGGTGCCGGATTGCGCAGCGACGCCCACGAAGACGGCTTGCTGATCAGTCTGCGCTGCACGAGCGAAGACGCCCAGGACCTGATGCCCTTGCTCGACTGGATGGTCACTGACCCCCATCTGGCGACTGAACAACTGGAACTGGAACGTTCCCTGAGCCTGCAGGCACTGCAACGGCAACGGGAGGACCCCTTCCAACTGGCGATCGATCAATGGCGGCAGCTGGTGTATGGCAGCACGGGTTATGGCCATGACCCGCTCGGCGTATGCGACGACCTGCAACAGCTGGATGCGAGCGAGCTCCAGGCCATGGCCAGACAACTGACAACAGGACGCTCCGTGCTGGCCATCAGCGGAACCTGGCCAACCTCTCTGGAGGACACGCTGCAGAAGCGGACAGACAAGGTATGGCCGGACACGACAGAGGGGCCGCCCCCTCCACCGCTGCAGTGGACCCCCAGCCCAGATGGCGATGTGATCACGCAGTCCATCGATACCGAACAGGTGGTGCTGATGCTGGGTCAACCCTGCTGTTCCCATGGGCATCCGGATGACCTGGCTCTGCGGCTGCTCCAGTGCCATCTGGGCTCAGGCATGTCGAGCCTGCTGTTCCGCCGGCTGCGGGAAGACCATGGTGTGGCCTACGACGTCGGCGCTCACCACCCGACACGGGCGGGCGCGGCTCCATTCGTGCTGCATGCCTCGAGCAGCGCCGAACGGGCTGAATTGACCCTCTCCCTGCTGCACCAGTGCTGGCATGAGCTCAGCAGTCAACCCCTCAGCGAAACAGACCTGGACTTGGCGCGAGCCAAATTCCGCGGCCAGCTCGCCCATGGCCGCCAGACCTGTTCCCAACGCGCTGAACGGGCTGCTCATCGACGCAGCCTGTGCTTGAGCGATGACCATGACCATCGTTGCCTGGATCGCATGGAGTCGCTGCAGGCTGCGCAGCTCATGGAGGCAGCGCAACGCTGGCTGCAACGTCCCCACGTCAGTCTTTGTGGTCCAGCTGAGGCGCTCAAGCGGCTGGAACGCCGCTGGCAGCAGCTTCAGTCCTCAGAAGCTGCGGGCTCCAGCTGAGTGAGAGGGATCAGGAACGCGCCCCGCCGGAAGCGAATCGCAACGGTCTCGAGGGGGTGGAGAGCGACAACTTCCCCGATTTCCCCAACCGGCACCAGATCCGGCGGACGCAGCATCGGCATTGGATCAGCGGTTTTGAGATAGGTCTGAGCCGTGATCAGACGCAGACGATCGCCGATGGAAACGGACATGGGATCTGGGCAGGACCTGCATTCTCAAGCAGGATGCGCTCAGTTGAACTGCCGGCGTGAAAGCTCTCGCCACCTGGAGTGGAGCCCTGGCCGGATTGCTCTTGATCCTGATCGGCGGCCTGCTGCCCTCTGCCCTGCTGATTCCCTCAACACCTCTGCAGCTGATGGATCTACCGGCGACCTGGCAGGTGCCGGCACTTCTGCTCTGCGCACTCGTCAGTGGTCCCCGTGCCGGGATAATCGCCGCCATGGCATACCTCAGCCTCGGGCTGTTGGATCTGCCGGTGTTCCACAGCGGAGGGGGGCTCACCTACGTCCTGGAGCCTGGATTCGGATACCTGGCCGGGTTCATTCCCGCCGCCTGGCTGACGGGGCGGCTCTCCCAGCAGCAAGGCATGGGTGATCTCACCTCCCAGGCTGGCGCGGCGGTCGCTGGATTGGTGACCCTGCAGCTCTGTGGACTTGTCAATCTTTGTCTTGGCGCACTGCTGGGACGTTGGGATCAGGCCCTGACCGATCTCGTCCTGGTTTATGGGCTCGGCCCCATGCCAGCGCAACTCGCGCTGTGTGCAGCAACAGCCCTCATCGCTGTGATCCTGCGCTGGTGTCTGGTGATCAAGGAATGAACGGCTCAACCCTTCGACGCGCTCCACTGCTGGGGGTCGCTGGCCTGGTGGTGATCATTGATCAGGCGTCCAAACAACTGGCGTCGTCCCAGCTCGCCGATGGACGCGTTGTTCCACTGCTGCCTGGCCTGCTCAACGGCCAGCTCGTGCACAACACCGGAGCAGCCTTCAGCTTGTTCCGAGGATCCGTCCAATGGCTTGGACTGTTGAGTCTGGCGGTGACGGCGGGCCTGTTGATCTGGGTGATACGGCATCGCAAAACGCCGTTCTGGCAGGGGTTGGCCGTGGCATGTCTGCTGGGAGGCACCCTGGGAAATGGAATTGATCGCTGGCGTCTTGGCCACGTGATCGACTTTCTTGCCCTTGTGCCGATCAACTTCCCGATCTTCAATCCAGCGGATATCGCCATCAACCTGGCCGTGCTCTGTTTTCTTGTTGATCTCTGGAACAGCCGGGGCAGCAAAGCACCGTCGTGATCCCGAAACGCCACCGACTGCTGCTGGGCCTGGCCGCTGCCCTGCTGGCACTGATCGTGTTGGGTGGCCTGCTGCAGGCCATCCGCACCCTGCTCTGGGACCTCAGTTATTTCCTGCCCGGCTGGCTGATCACTCCGCTGCTGCTGCTCGGGATTGCATTGATCGCAGTCATGGTGATGCAGGTGGGACTGCCCTGGTGGCGACAGATTCGGCATCGATCCGCCAGCAGGCGCAGCGATGCCTCGCAGGAGGTGCCGACAACCCGGCGTGATGCCGCCGGCCGCAGTCTGATCAGCATTGATCGTCTGCTGGAGCGGCTGGAGGACAGCGTTGTGCGGGAGAGCCTGCGCCAGGAGCGCGAACGGGTGGAGCAGAACCTTGCCCGCGGCGATCTTGTGGTGGTGGTGTTTGGCACTGGATCGAGCGGCAAAACATCACTGATCCGTGCCCTGCTTCAGGACATGGTGGGTGATGTGAGCGCCGCGATGGGATCGACCCGCAGCACACCGAACTATCGCCTGCGGCTGAAGGGACTGGAACGCGGTCTGCGCCTGGTGGACACCCCGGGCATTCTTGAAGCGGGGGATGCTGGCCTCAGTCGTGAAGAACGCGCTCGCCAGCAAGCGGTTCGAGCCGACCTGCTGCTGGTGGTGGTCGATGGTGACCTGCGCAGTTCGGAGATGACGGTGCTGCAGTCCCTGGCGGGACTTGGCAAACGCTTGCTGCTGGTCTTGAACAAGCGGGATCTTCGCGGTGCCGAGGAGGAACGCCGCTTGCTGCAGTTGCTGCGCAACCGCTGCAATGGGCTGATGTCCGCTGCCGACGTCGTCGCTTGCAGCGCCGCACCGCAATCGGTTCCGCGGCCGGGTGGACGTCCCCTGCAGCCGCCTCCAGACGTCAATGAACTGCTGCAGCGGTTGGCCACCGTCCTGCATGAAGACGGTGAGGAGCTGATCGCCGACAACATCCTCCTGCAGTGCCGACAGCTGGACCAACGGGGTCGGGAACTGCTCAACAACCAGCGACGCCGCGAGGCGAAGCGCTGCGTTGATCGCTACAGCTGGATCGGAGCCGGCATCGTGGCGGCCACGCCGTTACCAGGCGTGGATCTGCTGAGCACCGCCGCAGTGAATGGCCAGATGGTGTTGGAGATCGCCGCTGTCTACAGCGTCGACATGACCAAGGAACGCGCCAGAGAACTGGCCGTGTCCGTTGGACGCACCCTGGCGGGGCTCGGCATCGTCAAAGGGGGGCTGAGCTTGATCAGCCCTGTTTTGAGTGTGTCCCTGCCAACACTTTTGATCGGTCGTGGCGTCCAGGGGGTGGTCACGGCCTGGCTCACCCGCATCGCCGGCGCCAGTTTCATCCGCTACTTCGAGCAGGACCAGGACTGGGGGGATGAAGGGCTTCAGTCCGTGGTGCAGGAAGCCTTCGAGCTGAACCGTCGGGAGGCGTCGCTCAAGCGATTTCTCGACGCAGCGATGCGTCAGGTGGTGGAACCACTGCAGCGAAACGCGACAGCGACCCTTCCACCACACCCAGGGCCTCGGGAGGGGGAGGAAGCATCGGCCCCCGAGCATCAAGCACGGCGATCAGCAGGAGGTAAACCACCGCAATAGCGATCGAAATCGCCCCCGTCACGATCGCCACCCAGCGCGGACGTGCTTCATTCGCGCCCATGAACATCCCTCACAGAGTGGTCTGATTCTGCGATCAGTCGGTCAGCTGCTGCGTGATCAACCCAGCCAGCTGCATCAGATGTGCGCGGGTGGTGTGGGGGTTGCCCAGAACCACTTTCAACCAGTGATGACCGTCGTAACGAGGGCGTGAAAGGAGGAAGCCCTGGCGCATCAGTTCCCGGCGCGTCTGCTCGGTCCAGCGGGCGGAGACAACGGGATCATCCTGACGAGGCCGAAAAGCCAGCAGGTGCAGACCACCATCCAGCAGGAGCAGTCGATCATCCTCCAGCAATTGTTTCAACATCGCTTTGCGCTCGAGGGCGGATTCCAAGACAGCGCCGATGCCCTCGATGCCGAGCTGCCGCAGACCGAGCCAGAGCTTGAGCACCTCAGCCGGTCGGGTGCCCTGCAGGCCCACCTCGCCGCCATGATCGTCACCACAGGGGGATTCCATGTAGGGCAGCCCTGTGGCGAACGCTTTCCGCAGGAGGGAACGGTCCCGCAACAGCAGCATGGACGAGGTTTTGGTGATACCCAGCAGCTTCTGCGGATTGACGGTGATCGAGTCCGCTCGATGCAGCCCCTCCATCAGGGGCGCCAAGGGTTCCCAGAGGGCAAAGACACCCCCGATCGCAGCGTCCACATGCAACCAAACCTCCTCACGGCGGCAGATGCGGGCAATCGCGTCCAGGGGATCCACCGCTCCCCGGACTGTGGTGCCAGCGGTCGCCACGACCGCCAGACAGCGGCGGCCGGCATGCCGCAGGTCCGACAGGACTGAATTCAGTCCGGCCAGGCTCAGACCGCCACTGGCGTCCACCGGAAGACGCAACAGCGCCTCATCCGGCAATCCCATCACGGTGGCGGCCTTCTGAAGCGACACGTGGGCGTCACAACTGCAGAGGATGACGCCATCGCGCGCTCCCGCATGGGTGCGGGCCACCACCAACCCCATCAGATTGCTGAGGGTGCCACCGCTTGCCAGCACACCCCCGCTCTGTTCCGGCAACCCCAGTCGCTGACAGAACCATCTGCAAAGCCGCTGTTCGAGGTCCGACAGTCCAGGTGACAGTTCCTCTGCCAGCAAATTGTTGTTCAGCCCGGCACAGATCAGATCGGCAGCGATCGACGCCGTCAGCGGCGGCGGATCCAGATGGGCCAGAGCTCCGGGATGGGACGGCTGGTAGGCACCCTCCATCACCAGCTGCAGATCCTTCAGCAACCGGTCCATCTCCAGCCCTGCAGCGGTCGGGGCCACCGCGGGCTGAGGACGCACGGTCGGCAACGGCAACCCCTCGGATGCAGCACCGATCCAGTTGCAGAGCTGATCACTCGCCCGGTGAAGGAACTCCTGCAACACCGGATCAACGCGGTCAGGAGAAGCGAAGGGGGCCAGACGATCCAGATCGGGCCGGAGATCGGTGGAAGCGTGCACCGGCTGCAGTGGAACTGCGCTGATCCTCGCGTCTCGTGGGAAGGTGCTCACAGCGATGAACAACAGAGGGGGTGGAGGAACAACAGCTCTGGACGGCGTGGATGAAGGTTCTGCTGGCGCGAGCCTCCGCCAACGGCGACAGCGGTGAGGTGCCCGTGGCAGCGGTGATCCTTGATGAGCGTGGACGGTGCATCGGCCACGGACGGAACCGACGTGAACGCTGTCAGGACCCCCTTGGCCATGCGGAACTGGTGGCCCTGAGTCAGGCCGCAGCGATCCGCAGCGACTGGCGTTTCAACCCCTGCACCCTGCTGGTCACCCTTGAACCATGTCCAATGTGCGCCGGTGCTCTGGTGCAAGCACGGATGGGAACCGTGGTGTTCGGAGCATCCGACAGAAAGCGCGGCGGACTGGGGGGTTGCCTTGATCTTGCCAAAGACGCGAGTGCCCACCATCACATGCGTGTGGTGGGCCCATGGATGCAGGACCAGGCTGCTGAACAGCTGGAGAGCTGGTTCAGGCAGCGGCGGCGACAGAACCGCTGAAGCGGGGAAGCTCTGTCTCAAACAGGTTGAGCAAGCGATCCACGTTCTCTGGTGTGGAGTTGTAGCCCATCAAACCGATGCGCCAGATCTTGCCAGCGAGGGCGCCCAGGCCACCACCCACTTCGATGCCATGGGTGTTGAGCAGGTGTTGGCTGAAGGCCTTGCCATCCACACCATCCGGGATCCGAACGGTGGTGAGGGTGGGAAGTCGACGTTCCTCCGGAACATGCATGGAGAGCCCCTGACGCTCGAGGCCATTCCAGAGACGCTCAGCATTGCGCCGGTGGCGCGCCCAGGCCTGATCCAACCCTTCCTCGGCCAGCAGACGCAGGGCTTCACGCATGCCGAAATTCATGTTCACAGGAGCCGTGTGGTGGTAGACGCGATCACTACCCCAGTACTGGTTCAACAGAGAAACATCGAGGTACCAGTTCGGGACTTTGCCGCTGCGGGAGGTCATCTTGTCCTCCGCCCTCGGGCCCATCGTGAACGGTCCCAGGCCAGGGGGGCAGCTGAGACCTTTCTGGCTGCAGCTGTAGGCCAGATCAACTTTCCACTCATCGATATACAGAGGAACACCCCCCAGGGACGTGACCGTGTCGAGGAGCAGAAGGCAGTTGTGCTTGCGGCAGAGATCGCCCACGCCCTCCATCGGTTGGCAGACGCCCGTCGATGTTTCGGCGTGCACAAGAGCCAGGATTGCCGGCTTGTGTTCGATCAATGCAGCTTCCAGCTCCTCGAGGGAGAACCACTCGCCCCAGGGCTTTTCGATGGTTTTCACCGTGGCGCGGTAACGACCGGCCATATCGGCGAGTCTCAGTCCGAAATAGCCCTTGACAGCAACAAGAACGGTGTCGCCAGGCTCAACCGTGTTGGCCAAGGTGGCTTCCATGGCAGCGCTGCCCGTGCCACTCATCGGCAGGGTGAGTCGGTTGTCGGTCTGCCAGGCGTAACGAATCAACTCCTGAACCTCCCCCATAAGCTCCACGTAGAGCG
>CAJWIC010000020.1 GCA_913040905.1 uncultured Synechococcus sp.
CGGCGCGAATGGTTTGATCTGGACCAGGAAGCGCTGCGCCCCTGGTTCCCACTGCCTCAGGTGCTCGATGGCCTGTTCGGCCTCTGCGCCCGCCTCTTTGATGTTGAGATCACGCCGGCCGATGGGGAGGCTCCGGTCTGGCACAGCGATGTGCGTTTCTTCCATGTCCGGCGCCGTGGTGGTGAAGCGATCGCCGCGTTCTATCTGGATCCCTACAGCCGTCCCGCCAGCAAACGCGGTGGAGCCTGGATGGACGAATGCCTCGGACGTCACCGCAACAGCGACGGCAGCCTCGTGCTTCCGGTGGCTTATCTGATCTGCAACCAGACCCCCCCCGTGGGAGAGGCCCCCAGCCTGATGAGCTTTGAGGAGGTCGAAACCCTCTTCCACGAATTCGGCCATGGTCTGCAGCACATGCTCACCACCGTTGAGGAGCCGGAAGCCGCTGGGATCAGCAACGTGGAGTGGGATGCGGTGGAGCTGCCCAGCCAGTTCATGGAGAACTGGTGCCTGGATCAGAACACCTTGATGGGCATGGCCCGCCACTGGCAGACCGGTGAGCCTCTGCCTCAGGCGGAGGTGGAGAAACTTCGCAGCAGCCGCACCTTCAACGCTGGACTTGCCACGTTGCGACAGGTCCACTTCGCCCTCAGCGATCTGCGGCTGCACAGCCAGTGGACGCCGCAGCTGGGCCTGTCTCCTGACCAGTTCAGACGTGACATCGCCAGAACCACCACCGTGATGGAGCCGATCCCCGAAGATCGCTTCCTCTGCGCCTTCGGGCATATCTTCGCGGGGGGATATTCCGCGGGCTACTACTCCTACAAGTGGGCCGAGGTGCTCAGTGCTGATGCCTATGCCGCCTTCGAGGAAGCGGGCCTCGATCAGGAGAATGAGGTCCGTGCCACCGGTGCCCGCTTCCGGGACACGGTGCTGAGCCTCGGCGGCAGCCGCGCACCTGCTGAGGTGTTCAAGGCCTTCCGCGGTCGCGTCGCCAGCAGCGAAGCGCTGATCCGTCACTCAGGGCTGCAGGCAGCCTGATTCAAGGTCGCAGATCCTGGGCGAGCGTCTGCAGTGCCTGCGGATGTGCAATGAGCTGCTGGTGGGTCCACACCGGCAGCTCCGTGCGGGTCCCCACGGGAAGCACCGCCAGCCAACCGGGAGACACCATCAGATCCCAGCGGCAGAAATAACTCCGACACGCCACGGGTGCCAATGTGCCGGCCTGTCGGTTCAATTGCTGCAACAGGTCGCTGGCGGGCTTCATGTCCGCAATACCCGCGAACAGCAGACGGGGCACCGCCAGGGCTGCCAGGGTTCCGTTCTGCGGGCTGCCGACACTGAAAAATCGATCCGTGCGTTCAGCGCCCCCCAGCTCCTGCAGCCAGATCCGCCCGATCACACCGCCCATGGAGAACCCGAGCAGATCGATCGGTGTCTCCCGACCGAACTGCTGCTGAATGGATTGATCCAGGCGGCGGGCCAGCTCCCGCAGCGGAACGACCCCCAGGCCATGGGGTAGATGCGGCGCCAGCAAAGGACGATCCGGCTGATCGAGCCGCTGAATCAGACGATGGAACACCCGCGGGGTGTCCCACAGGCCATGGACGAGGACAAGAGGTCGCGTCATCGAGCCCCATGACGAATCCGCTCAACCGCCACGACACCATCAAACCCAGGCACCGGGGCCGCACACTTGCTCAGGGTCAATCGCACCGGCACCGGTCCATAGAGCTGCTCCAGACAATCGAGCACGCGATCACTGAAGTGCTCGATCGTGAGGCAGCGGATCTCCCGTGCCAGAGCCTGGAGAGAACGGATCGCCAGGCTGTAGTCGAGGCTGCTAGCCAGGTCATCATCAGCGGCGGCGGCTGACAGGTCGGTCCAGAGGCTGATGTCGAGACTGAACCACTGACCGTCCCGTCGCTCCTGCTCAAGAACTCCCACATGGGCCCAGAGGCGCAAGCCCTTCACGTGGATCGCATCGTTGGCGTTCACAGGGGTAGATCGGTGTGGGTGAAGCGGCGGGTGCCGTCCGCGAAGTCGGCAGCGATGTGCCCGTCACCACGCAGCCGGTAGCGATAGGTCACCAGACCATCGAGTCCGACGGGCCCCCGCGGAGGCAGGGTCTGGGTGCTGATGCCCACCTCTGCACCGAAGCCGTAACGGAAGCCATCGGCAAAGCGCGTGGAGCAGTTGTGGTACACACCGGCACTGTCAACGGCCGCCAGGAAGCGCTCCGCCGCCTGCGCATCGCTGGTGGCGATGGCTTCGGTATGGCGGGAACCATGGCAGCGGATGTGCTCGAGCGCGGCATCCATGGAGGGCACCACCCGCACCGCAAGGATCATGTCGAGGTATTCGGTTCTCCAGTCCGCGTCGCTGGCAGCTTCGCTGATGCCAAGCTCGCGGCTTCGCTCATCCCCCCGCAATCTCACACCAGCGGCCTGAAAGGCCGGCACAGCGGACGCCAGGAAAGTCGGTGCAATCGATTCATGCACCAGCAGGGTCTCAATGGCATTGCAGGCGGCCGGGTACTGGGTCTTGCTGTCGATGGCGATGCGAACCGCCTGGTCCACATCAGCTGCGGCATCCACATAAAGGTGACAGATGCCGTCGGCATGGCCCAGCACGGGAATGCGGGTGTTGTCCTGGATGAATCGCACGAGCTCGTTACTGCCTCTGGGGATGATCAGATCCACCAGGCCATCCAGCCGCAACAACGCCAGGCTTTCCTGGCGCGTGGTCAACAAGGTCAGCGCATCCGGGGCCACAGCACTGCGACCAAGCCCCTGCTTGAGGGCCTCCATCACCGCTTCGTTGGTACAGCGCGCTTCGCTGCCCCCCTTGAGCATGGCGCCGTTGCCGGAGCGGATGGCCAGCGAAGCAATCTGAACCACCGCATCAGGGCGGGCCTCGAAAATCACGCCCACCACCCCCAGGGGGACGGTGATGCGTTCCAGCACCAGGCCCTGATCCAATTCCCGGTGCAGCTGCCGTCTGCCCAGGGGATCAGGAAGGGTGGCCAGTTTGCGCACCCCATCGATCGCACCGGCCAGCTTGGCGGCATCAAGCTTCAACCGGGCCATCAACGCCGGGGCAAGTCCCTCAGCCGCGGAACGCTCCAGGTCTTCACGGTTGGCCGCAACGATCGCGTCTGCCCGTTCGGCCAGAGCATCGGCCATCGCCTGGAGAGCGCCGGCCCGCTGTTGGTTGTCCGTCTGCCCCAACTCCACCGCCGCCAGACGGACGGCACCGGCCCTTTGCAGCAGCTCTGCCGAAGGCTCCGGAACAGTGGTCATGGCAGGAAACGACTCAGTCGTCGGCCATCATCCCGCCCAGGCGAAGCTGCGCCAGCCGCGCCGCCCCCAGGCGACCGGCGCCATTGCCAAGGGCACAGGCGTCAATCCGCAGTCCCTCCCGGGACACCGCCTGCACCCGCAACTCCACCTCCCGTCGAACTGCGGGCAGGAAATGGCGAGCAGCACCGGCCAGGCCACCACCCAGCAGCACCAGCTGTGGCGTGAACACGTACACCAGGGATGCCAGCCCCACCCCGAGGCGTGTGCCGTAGCGCTCCCACACCGCAAGGGCTGCTGGATCACCGTCCGCGGCCGCCTGGCTCAGGTCACGCGGGTCGCGATCACTCAGGCGACGCAACGCCGCAATGCTCGCGAACTGTTCCAGGGAGCCACGGTTTCCGCTGTTGCAGGCGGGACCATCGGGATCAACACCGATCAACCCCGGCTCCGCCGCCGCACCGTTGTGGCCGGTGAACAGCTGCCCGCCGAGCAGAACGCCACCACCGACACCGGTGCCGAGGGTCAACAGCACGACATCACTGAACCCCCTGGCCGCGCCGCACCAGGCCTCTCCCACCACAGCACAGTTGCCGTCGTTGGCGAGGGTGACCCGTCGCTGCAACCGCACCTCCAACCAGTCCGCCAGCGGCACGTCCTCCCAGCCCGGCAGGTTGATGCACACCCGCGCCACCCGGGCCGCGGCATCCATCGGCCCGGGCAGGCCCACCCCCACATATGCCGCGGCAGCGTCGGGGTCCAGGCGCTCCACCGCATCACAGAGGGCCATCGTCACGGCCCCCGGCACCGCAGGCTGGGGCGTGGCCACCTCGAGCTCAGCCAACAGCGTCCCGCTGGGATCGAACCGGGCCAGCTTGATGGCCGTTCCGCCGAGATCGATGCCGATCACCTGCCCATCGTTCATGGCTTCAGAAACGGAAGAACAGCTGCAGCTGGCTCTGCCAGGTGCCATTGGAATCAACGGATCCTGACAAGGCAGTGTTGGGGGTCACCTGATAAGTGACCGTCGCCTGAGGGGGAACATCCGACGTGTTCGGAGCCGCCAGCACGGAAAAATCAAAGCGATCGGTCACATCAACCCCGATTTCGGTCACCAGGGTGAAGGTGGGAGCCACCCGACCGGACCTGCGCTCGTCGTCATCCTTGACATCCGGTGTGACGTACGTGGGGAACAAGGCGATCTGAAGCCGCTGCCCCAGTGCATCGGTGAGCGTTCCGAGCACAGGCGAGAGCAGAGACTGCCCCAGCACCGTCGCCAGAGCGGCTCCACCGGCCCCGGCCAAACCGGAAAGGGAGTTGCCACCGATCAGCGCCAGCAGCTGCGGCTCCGACATCGGCGGAACACTGCGCAGATCAAGGTTGCCGATCAAGCGGTCCGCCGGTCCGGCAGCGTCAACCGTGACCTTCACCAACCGCAACTGGCCGCCACCATCACCGATGTTGCCGAGCCCGTTGGTGTCGAACACATTGGCGGTGCCGGCATTGCCTGCCGTGCCGGGTTGCACCGAATCGGAGACCCGGGTCTTCATCGCGATATCGACGAAAGGCACCAACCCCAGCGACGGGGTGAACACCGCCACATTGGGAGCACGCGAATCAAGGCGGAACGTGCTGGAGAACAAATTGATGCGTCCGCGATTGAGACGAATCAGCCCCCGCAGCTGCAGCGATGGATCCAATGGGCCATTGACCAGCAGCTGACCGCCGCCACGGAAACTGATCAAGGGCGGCATTCGAACCTGCAGATCAGGCCCCAGTCCGAGGCGGAAGTTGCGGAAACGAACCGCGGAAAGATCCGGCATCAGAGCCTGAAAAGCTGCCGGCAACTGGGCGGGAGCACCGGGACCGAACAGCACCAGGGGGTCCTGGAAGTCCCAACTGTCCTCGAGCAATGCAGCGGTGGAGAGCGGCGTGGACCCATTCCCCTGCGACGGTTGAACCCCCTGCTGCAGGGAGGAACCGCCACCTTTGCGCAGCCGCGAGAGCAGGCCACTGCGGGGCTGAATCACCCCGTTGCGGAGGTTCAACTGGCCGCTGATCAGCGGTTGGTTCAGAGAACCACGCAGTGTGATCTCGGCATCGGCCGCCAGATCAACCATGTCCTGCCGGATCGTCGCCTTGGTCAGGCGAATGCTGAGGGGCGTCTCCTCATCACGGGGGATGAACAAGCCGATCGCACCGGCTGCGGAGAGGCTGCCGCCAGAGCCCAGGGTCGCCTCGAGCTGTCTGACCTCAACACGGTTGAAATCGAACAACAACGAGGCATTGACGTTGTTGAACGCCTGCTCGGCAGCGGTGAAGGCACCGTCACGAACCACCAGAAAGCCATTGGCCTGAGGCTGATCCAGGTAACCGCTGAGCATCAGGCGCAGATCACTGCTGCCGCGGGTCAACGTCAGGGCATCACCGGCGGAGGCCGCCAGGAAACTGAGGGCATCCCCATGGCCTTCGAGCTCAAGGTCCAACGCATCACGCAAGGTCAGGGGGATGCGGCCGCGCACCTTCAGGGCCTCGGCGGCACCGTCACTGCGGAGTGCGAGGTCAAGCTCAAGCCCATCGGAGGACAGCACAGCGGCGCGGCGTTCAAGGCGCAGGGCCTGCGCACCGAAACGCGCCTGTTCCAGGGCCAACTCAGTGGTCAGCAACGGACCGCGGCCCGTCAGGTCGTAGGAGCCCGTGGCACCGATAGCTCCCCGCAGGACGGAGGGAACGGGGACGACCAGAGCCAGCAGTGAAAACGGCAGATGCAGAAGGCTGAAACGCCCCTGACCGCCCTGCAGGGGGCCGCTCAGCTGAGCCACAACGGGTTCAAGCTGAAGCACCCGATCCTGATCGTCGCCATCCAGCCACAAATGCGCCCGGGCCTCCGCCTCCAGCGAAAGCGATGCCAGATCAGGACCGGCAAGGTTGAGAACAGCATCGAGCCGACCGCGCAGATCGCCTGGATCAACCCGCGCTTGAGGATGATCCCGGTCGTAGGCCTCCAGCCACAGACGCGACTGCCGAAGGGCGCGGAGATGGCCGTCGAGGCTGCCACCGAACGTCTCGATCATCAACGTGCCGAGATCCTCAGCGCGACCAGTGATCCCAGCGACGGCGGGCTGGCCGTCACGCAGCTGCCGGGTCATCTGCACCAACCAGGGCACATCCAGACCGGAAGCCACAATCCGGCTGCGCAGATCGGCGCCGACCCGCCCCTGGGCCGTGAGCTGAATCTCACCCTGCTGGGGCTGCAGCCGACCGCGGGCCTGGAAACGCCCCGCCGAGACACGTCCCTCCAGCTCGATCCGGTTCAGACCAATCCCGCGGAGTTGCGGGTCATCCAGATCCAGGGAACCGACCAGCTCCAGCGGGGTCAGGGCCAGGGCGCCATCGCCGCTGAGACGTCCCTGCAAGGAACCTGAGGAGGATGTCGTGGGCAGCGTCAGCTGAAGTCCGTCGATCGACAGCTGATCCGCTTTCCAGCGCAACTGACGCCTGGCGTCGGAGCGGACGGTCAAGCGGCCGCCGCCGCGACGGAGATCAGCCTGCAAGGGCCAGCCGGAGGCCCCCAGTCGAGCCGTCAGTGATCCATCGCTGCCAGCAGCCTGTGATGCCAAACGCAGATCGAACGCCGATCCGGACGTCCCAGTCAGTTGCCCCTGCCAGCGCTCCGGCAACTGCAACGGTCCGGCGCCAGGCCGGAGCAGATCCAACGCCACAGTGCTGTTCAAATCTTTGAGAGGGCCCTGCAGCCGACCGCGAGCGGAGAGCTGGCCGTTCAGGGGAAGTGCTGCCAAGGCCGACAGACGGGCCAGGGGCAGAGACGTCAGAGCGAAGCCGGCCTTCAGTTCCCCAGGCTGCGCTGCGCCGTCCTGCCAGCGGACGGGGAGCTGGGCCGCTGCACGCAGAACCGGACTGTTGAAACGATCAAGGGCCACGACCCCGGTGGCCTTCGACCAGGACGCCCGAAGATCCCATTGCTGCAGGAGCAGATTGCGCTCCTGGGCCAGATCCAGTGCCAGCTCAGGCGATGCCAGGGGGCCGCTCGCCCGCAGCATTCCGGAGATGGCAGACGTCTCACCAAGGGTCTGCTTGAGAGCGGGCCATCGTTGCCAGAGCGACGGAGCCAGGCTGAGTTCCCGACTGCGGAGGTCGATCTGCTCGCCGATGGTGCCATCCAGACGCAGGCGCAGGCCGGGCGCCGTGAGCTGCGCTGTCTGAACCTGGATCTGGCGGGTCCCGGGATCGATCCACGGAGTGCGCAGCTGCCCTTGCAGCCGCAGAGGCCCGTCGAGTTCCGGCAGGGACAGAACCCCCGCCAGGTTCCAACGGGGGTTGGACCAGGGTCCATCCAGTTGGAGTTGAACGCGATCCTTGCCCTGCGAAGACACAACGTTGATCCGCAGATCAACAGGCCCATGGCGCTGAACCGAACCCCTGGCGTCAGCCCGCCATTCACCCAGGCGGAACCGACTGCGATCCAGGCTCAGTCGGTCGTCGCGACAGCGCAATCCAACGGCGGATGAACGCAGGGGTTCCGGCAGGGTTGTGTTGCGCAGCTCGAGATCCTTGATCTGCAGCTGTCCCTGGCAGCGGAAGCGACCGGGTGTCCATTGAATCGCCAGCTCACCACCCGCCTGGCCAGACAGGTCCGTGGCGTCCGGTGCGGGAAGCAGTGGCTCCAGCCGCGCGAGATCCAGGGAGCGCAGTCGACTGGTCAGCACCAGTTCAGGACGACCCCAGCCCCCCTTGGCCTCCAGATCCAGGCTGCCGGCCCGCCCTGGCCAATGCAGCTTCGAGAACGCGGTGAAGCGCTTGCGAGCGATCTGCACCGACCCACGACTGGTCAGCTGGAGCTGCTCGCCCGACGGCGTCAGACGGATCCTGGCCGGTTGATCCAATTCAAAGCGCAGGTCCAGATCCGGAGGGGCATCACCGCCCTGGGGAACTTCACCGAACTGCCAGTAACGACCATCCGGTTGGCGATCCAGGGCTCCAGTGAGGCCCTGCAGCTTCAGCCGCAACACCGGCTGCCATTGCCGCAGGCTGGCCAGGGGGGCGAGATGAACGCTCAGGCCTTGAACCTTGATCGTGGAGCGATCGCTGCTGATCGGCGCGATGGTGGTCTCGCCCAGCGCCACACCCCACGGCCTCAATCCCTGGTAAGACCCGAGCGTGAAAGGGTGACCGAGGGCGGTGCTGAGACTGCGTTCCAGCGGCCCACGCAGCGAGCCAAGCACCTGCTCAGCGGTGCGGTCCAGGCTCTGCACGGCCACAACGGATCCAACACCGACAGCGGCACTGGAGATGAGGACCAGAGAACTGGACAACCGCCGCGCTTTTCGCATCAACCGCGACGATTGCCCCCGGAGCTCGCGCAATATAAGGAGACCTTTCCTGGGAGACCAGTCGCGATGGCCCTTGATCAGCTGCTGCTCACTGCAGCGCCCTGGCTGGCCTGGTCTGGACTTGGACTGGGTGGTCTGACCATCGTGGCCTTTCTGGCGGGCTGGGGACTTCGCTTTCGCCTGGTGGGCGTCAGCAGTTTCACCTTGCTGTTGGCGGTCAGCTCCTGGGCCTTCGCCGTGAGCTATCAGCCACCGGTGGTGGTGGATGGCGCCATCCGAGCCCCCATCGTGTTCGACAACGGCAACGACCTGGTGGTGGCCCAGGTCAAACCGAACCTCGATCCGATCACCGTTGAAGCCACGCTTGAGCAACTGGCCGGCAATCTGCGAGGTTCCGGTCGTGGCAGCAATGTGGTGACGGTGCGGCTGCGAGCGCTTCAGCCCATGGCCGACGGGGTGAGCCAGCCGGTGATTCTCGGGGAGACAGAACGGGACTTCCGCCGCTCCGCCTCCTGAAACGAATCTGCTGATGACCGCGTTGCCTGATCTACCCCAGTCCTTCCGACGCGAACAACAGGAGCTGGACGCGGCAGGAATCAACGATTGGCGGCAGTTGCGGGACCTTGACGAGGCTCAGCTCAGTCGGCTCGCCCGCAGCGGACGGGCATCCCCCCGAAACCTGAAGCGACTGAGGGCGATCGCGGGGTTGGTCTGTGACCTCGACCTTGCGCCACCTGACGCAGCTCTCCTCATGCACGCGGGGATTGCTTCACGGGCAGCACTGGCAGCCACAACACCGGAACGGGTCGTCCAGCAGACGGGACGACTGGAACGCAGCCTTGGCACCGGCAGGCCTGCGGTGGTGGATCTGGCCACAGCCCGTCGCTGGATCCAACGCGCCAGGCAACCGGGGAACTGACCCCTTGATCAGGCCTGAGCCTGGTGCGCTTGTTTATGACCGGAGCACAGGGACACATCCCATGGACGCTGGTCGGACTGTCGCGGCACTTCTGTTCTGTGGTCTGGGATTGGCCGGATCAATGGCAGCAGCGGCGGATTCAGAGCTGCTCAACAGCGTCAAGCGCAATCCACAGCTGGCCAAGGCCATGTGCAGTCGCTTCGAGGATCTCAACGCCCAGGGCAAATCGGCCTACTCGAAGAAGGTCACCCGGGAGATTGCCAGCGAGCAGAAACTGTCCCGGCAGGATGCCGAAGTGTTGGTGACCTACGTGGTGGGCATGCATTGCCCCGATGTCCGTTGAATCGCCCTTGATCAGCCCGGAGATCGTCGAACGGGACGCGGAACTCCTGCTGAGCGATGGTGTTCGTCTGCTGGCGCGTCTCTGGCACCCCAATGGCGATGGCCCCTGGCCTGCCCTATTGATGCGCCAACCCTATGGACGGCGACTGGCTTCGACGGTGACGCTGGCCCACCCCTGCTGGTGGGCACGCCGGGGTTATCTGGTGGTGGTGCAGGACGTTCGGGGGCAGGGGGATTCCGAAGGAAGCTTCGGTGGCTTCGCCCAGGAAGCGGATGACACCGCCCAGACCCATGCCTGGGTCCGATCATTGCCGGAGTGCAATGGACGGATCGGTTGCTACGGCTTCTCCTATCAGGGGATGACGCAGCTGCTGGCACCCGCTGACGCACCACCGCCGGACTGCCTGGCGCCAGCCATGGCGGGACTGGATGAACGACGCCACTGGAGCAGCGAGGGCAATGCCCACTGGTGGCACCTGAACCTGGGCTGGGGGCTGCAGCTGGCGGCCCAGCAGGCGCGCCGCCGCAGGGATTGCAGCGCCTGGGAAACGATCCGTCGCGCCCTTGAGGACGGCAGCTACCTCCGGGATGGCCCCGAACTGCTGAAGCGGCATGACCCCGATGGGATGGCCTGCCGCTGGCTGGCGCAGGATCCGGCAGACGACACGGTCTGGCGCCGCCATGTCCCCCCGGCATCCTGGCTGCGCCAACCGCTGCTGCTGCTGGGGGGCTGGTGGGACCCCCATCTGCTGGGAATTCTCGATCTGTTCAAGCGGTCTGAAGACGCCGGAGGAGCGCCTGAATTGCACATCGGACCGGCCAGTCATCTGCAGTGGTGGCCCCAGGCCCAGACGTTGCTGCTGCGCTTCTTCGATCAACATCTGAAGCACGGCCAACCCGGCCCGCGCCAACTGCAGTTCTGGGATCTCGGCCTCAGGCAATGGCGACTCCCGCCCCAGCCCAGCCCTCTGCGCTGGAGTCTTCAAGGGGAAGGCCTGGCTTGCCTGGACCCCAGCAGCGGTCGGCTGAATCCGGAGCAAGCCGGCGCTGGTGAGGAGCGGATTGTGCATGACCCCTGGCGTCCTGTGCCGGCCATCGGAGGTCATCTCAGCCCGTCCGCAGGCCCCGCCGATCGACAGTCGCTGGATGAGCGAGCCGATGTAGCCACCTTCACCACAGCACCGCTTCAAGCTTCCGTGGAGTTGTCGGGTCAGCCACAGCTGCTGATTCGGGCGGGAGCCGATCAACCCGGCTTCGATCTGTGTGTGGTTCTGTCGCGCCTGCCGCAGGGCAGTGCTGCCGTGGAGCAACTCAGCAGCGGAGTGCTTCGGATTCTGGGGGGCGCAGCAGAGCGTGTGACAGAGCGTCGGGTGCTGCTCCAACCCCTCCTGGCCACGTGCTCCGCCGGTGATCGTCTTCGCCTCTCGATCGCCGCTGCCGCCTGGCCCGCTGTCGGCGTGAATCCCGGCACCCCAGACCATCCATGCGGTGCACCGAGCGCCAACCACCGTGTGGTGACGATGACACTGGAGCTTGCTGGCTCTCTGCTGAGCCTGAACCCGTTCAACTCCGGCAGACTGAGCCTCGATTGATCGATCGCGCCGTGAAGCCTTCCGCTGCCCTGCTGGCCCTGTCTCTGACAGCGCCCATCGGACTGATCAGCTCGGCAGCAACGCCCACCAGCGCCCAGACCGCCACAACAGAGCTGAGCCCGGCCCAGGCCACGAAGGTGTCGGAACTGCTGCTCGAGGCCCTGCGCCAACGCCAGGCTTCGGTGCTGCATCAAACCCTGACCGACAGTGTGCGCAGCAGCATCACGGTGGAACAGGTGCAGAAGCGCCTGAATCAACGCGCGACCATCAACAGCAGCAGGGTTGTCGACGTCTCCCCTGGGTATCGCACCACCACGGTCGATGCCGTGGTGACCACCGCGGCAGGCGAGCAACCCCTGCTGATCGTGCTGGACGATGAAGGCAAACTGCTGGCCTGGAAATGGACCGATCAGGTTCAGGCCATCGAAACCACAGCCCTTGCGTTCGTCAAAGATCTGGCCGCTGGACAGTGGCTGAACGCCCGCAGCAGGATGTCCCTCGAGCTCCAGCAGGACCTGGCTCCAGCTGATCTGCAGCGCAAGTGGAGCAAGCTCGCGACGGTCTCCGGCGGCTTCCGCAGCATCAAGGATGCCGTGATCGCCAGTCAGGGTGGCGATCAGCAGCTGGTGCTGGTGGCGGTGGAATTTGGAAACGCCACCTCCAACCTGTTCGTGATCTTTGACGGTCGTGGACGGATCATCAACGTCGACATCTCCCGCGATTTCGTCTGATTCGCTAGCGGATTCAACGAAAAATTCCGCTTAACATCGCGCCCACTTCACAGGTCTTCCATGGGTGGCGCGGCAGTCCTCGACTGGATGGTTCAGGACGGCGAACGTCTCGCGAATTGTCGGCATGACCACCCTTTCGCGATTCTGGGCCCGCAACCGACCGACGCGGGTTGGACCGTTCGGATCTGGATGCCGGAAGCCCACAGCGTGACGCTGCTGGAGGGTGGACAGGAAACGTTGATGAGGGCTCCCAACCACCCCTGGGTGTTTGAAGCAACGCTCGATCACGACCCCGGCAGCAGCTACAGGGTGCGGGTTGAGCGCGGCGGCATCACCCATGAGCAGCACGATCCCTGGGCGTTCCGGAGCGAATGGATGGGCGACATGGATCGCCATTTGTTCGCCCAGGGCAATCACCACCACATCTGGCAACGGATGGGCGCCCACCTCACCGAGCAGGACGGCGTCGCCGGCGTGATGTTCTGCCTCTGGGCACCACATGCCTTGAGCGTGTCGATTCTGGGTGATCTCAACTCCTGGGATGGCCGCCACCACCCCATGCAGCAACGCATGGGAGGGATCTGGGAATTGTTTATTCCCGGTCTCGCTGAAGGATCGCTCTACAAATACGAAATCCGCACCCAGGACGGGCACTGCTACCAGAAGGCCGACCCCTACGGCTTCCAGCACGAGGTGCGCCCGGACAACAGCTCCGTGGTGGCCCGCCTCGGAGGCTTTGCCTGGACGGACGACTCATGGATGCAGCAACGCGACAGCCGCAATCCGCTGGAGCAGCCGATTTCCGTCTACGAGATGCATCTGGGCAGCTGGATTCATGCCAGCGCCGAGGAACCCTGGATTCAGCCTGACGGCACCCCGCGAGCCCCGGTTCCCGCTGCCGACATGAAGCCGGGCGCCCGGCTGCTCACCTACGCCGAGCTGGCGGATCGCCTGATCCCCTACGTCAAGGAACGGGGGTTCACCCACATCGAGGTGATGCCGATCACCGAGCATCCCTTCGATGGCTCCTGG
>CAJWIC010000021.1 GCA_913040905.1 uncultured Synechococcus sp.
CTGCGGACATCCTGTTTCACATGCAGGTGGCCCTGGCCCATCACGGCGTAAGCTGGCGACAGGTGCAGCAAGTGCTGGCCGCCCGTCGCGGAGCCCCAAGACGCCACGCCGAACGGTCTCAGTCTTCACAGGGTCCGTCCGACTGAATCAGGATTTCGTCTCCGAGCTGAGCACGGTCCAGCAAGACTTCAAGGGTGTTGCGCTCCACGTTGATGCAGCCACCCGTCAGAGGTTGACCAATTCGGCTTTCGTCATTGGTGCCATGAATGGCAAAGCTGTACCAGCGAAACCTGCCGTCATAGGTATTGAATGAAAAAGGCTGAGGCGTCGCAGGGACGGGCTCCAGGCTGATGTAGCCGATTCCATATTCAGCGGTGCGTCCGTCCCCTTTGAAATCAATGGAGCTCATATCGCGAAACAAGCTGCTCCTGAGTTCCGCTTCCGGTCGGCCGGATGCGGCAATCAGGTCAGGATCCATCTCAAAGCGATCGTCGCTGAGAATCCCGTTCACACGGAACCGCCCCAGGGGAGTCCAACCATCCTGAAACCAGCTTCCGGCACAGGCCAATCCCTCTCGTCCTGAGCCCACGGAGAAGCGCAGCTCGCCGTTGGCATCGGCCAGGACACCCTCACTCTTCGATGGGTCATCGGCATCAAGTTCGATCGTCAGTCCAGTGATGCTCCTGGGAACGGGCTCAGGACGCTCCGCCCCGGGTCTGGCGCCACAGCTGATGAGCATCGGCAGCAGGGAAAGCAGCAGAGCGATGCTCCGAACAGCGGCCATGACCGTTGCATAACTGGCGGCAGCATGACCGATCCAAAGGGAGCCTGCAGAGGCACGATTCAGTGAAAATATTGATACGTTAATGACACGTTATCGCGCTAAAATTAGGCTTCAATTTGTGGCGGCCGGTCCGAGGCGCGTGCTGAGCCGGCGCAACCAATTCAGCGTCTCGCGATCTCTCATGGAGAGCTGCAGCACCGGGGCCTGACCCTGGTGAACTGCCATGGCATCTCCAGGATCAGAGCTATGTCCCCAGAGCCCGAAAGCGTGGCCCAGCTCATGCAACGCCGTGGCCTGCAACACAGGCGCCCGAAGCTCTGGGGAGACAAGCACCGTCACCTTGGGCTCAAACCGCCACACCCCCTGCCGACGGATCTCGACCAACTGCAATCGACTGCGACCATTGCTGGCGCGCCAACCGCCTGCTGTCCGCCGCCTGGGAGGCCGTTGGCGCAGCACCTGCACTTGGGCCTGATCCGGATCCTGGACACGCACAAGGGGAAGGTGGCCTGACCAGGTGGCGAAGGCCGCCCCCACAGCCGTGAGCCAACGCTGCTCCCAACGATTCGGCTGATCAGCGGCTGCAGGCTCAATCCAGACGCACCATTGCTGCAACGTCGCTGGTCCCATGGCGGTGGTTGCCAGGCTGCGGCCGTAACCAGGTGCCTCAGAAAACGCTGAACGGATCAGGGGAGCCACCTCCAGCAGGCGGCTCTCCTGAACAGGAGGGCAAGGCTCCACGGAGATCAAGCCGCGGGCAGTCCGACACCCCGCGCCATCAACGTCGCCAGCATCGGAATGCTGGCAAATCCGACCAGTTCGATGTTGATGATCCAGGCCAGGCGAGTCGCGAGAGCTTCGCTCACCTTGGGCAGTTCACCCTTGCGGAGGGGGATGGCCCAGAGGATGTACGTAATCGTGGGGTACAGCGACAGGCCACCAACGGACAGGTACAGACCGACCTTCCACCAGAACAGAGGGTTCTGCGTGTAGAACTCGGAGCCCTGCCCGAAATGAATCACCCGCAGGATGCCGCTCACCAGCAGCGCCAGCGCTGCGATGCCGTAGACGATGTCGGTGATGACCATGGCCGTGGCTTCACCCCGATCGGGATTGGCCTTGATCAGCTTGCGCTCCAGCACAAGAGCACCGAAACAGAGCATGAAGCTCACGTAGTGCACGTAGGCGACACCGGCGTTTTTAGCGATGTCGGCAGTCAGAGCCACAGCCAGCTGCATGGGATTCGACCCGAAAACGCCGCGACCCTAACCGGCCTGACGGCAACCCCAACAAAGATTGCCTTCAACAAGCAGAAGAAAAGGTATAAACATTGCCAAATTATTAATTCCGCAGTCTTTATTACACCCGCAAAAGAAAAACATATGCGTTCTAGGTTCAATTGAGCTGCAAAGGCCAAATGGTGAGTTCTCTGAGTGCCTTTCTTGGTGAAATCGGCCGCCACCAGTTACTGACCCCAGAGCAGGAACTCATGTTGGGGAGGAAGGTTCAGGCGATGGTTGCCATCACAGAACCCTGCCAACTCGCTGGTGGACAGGGAGAGGCCTGCGAATTCAGCGATGAAGACAAAGCCGTCATTCGTCGCGGAGAACGAGCAAAAAATCAAATGATTACCGCCAACCTTCGGCTGGTTGTCAATCTTGCCAAGCGTTATCAGGGCAAAGGCCTCGATCTCCTCGATCTCATTCAGGAAGGGACCCTTGGCCTGACCCGTGCCGTGGAGAAATACGACCCCACCCGAGGTCACCGTTTTTCAACCTATGCCTACTGGTGGATTCGTCAGGGACTGAACCGTGCCCTGTCCACCCAGAGCCGCACGATTCGTATCCCCGTCAACGTCAACGAAAAACTGACCAAGCTGCGGGCAGCCAAAGCGCGCTTGATGCAGTCCAACGGTCTGATGCCGACCGCGGAGCAACTGGCCGAACTCATGGAGATCCCGCTCACGGAAGTCGAAGATCTGTTGGCCTGTGAACTGCGCAGCGTCACCGTGAGTCTTCAAGGCGTTGTGAAGTCGAAATCGGATCCCTCCGAACTGGTGGATGTTCTCCCGAGCGACGAACTGCCTCCGATGGAACGGGCGGAAATCGCCGAGCGCTCCGCATCGGTGTGGACCTTGCTCGGCAAGGCCAATCTCACCCCTAAGGAGCGCACCGTCGTCACCCTGCGCTTCGGCCTCGACGGCACCAACGAATGGCGCACCCTGGCCGAAGTGGCACGACACATGAATTGCTCGCGCGAGTACTGCCGCCAGGTTGTGCAACGTGCCCTGCGCAAACTGCGCAAGACGGGGATTCAGAGTGGACTGGTGGAATCCACACTCTGAAACGCCAACCGGCGAGGACCGTTAATGGGGCAATCCACAGAACGTGCATCCCAGGCCACCGTTGATGCCACGGTCATCAACAGCGAACTGGTCGATGAAAATCTGCTGAGGCGGCTTCTCGTTCGTGCCGGGAGAACCTTGGCGAGCCCTGCCCTGGAAGCACTGGAGCTGCTGCTGGATCCGAGCACCCCGTCACCGGCCCGTCTGACGATGCTGGCAGCCCTGAGTTACCTCCTGATGCCGGTCGACCTCATCCCGGACATCCTCCCGGTGGCTGGATTCAGCGATGACCTCGTTGCCTTGACGGCCGTGATCGGGGTCTGGCGAAATCACCTCACCCCTGCCATCCAGGCCCGGGCCCAGCGCAGACTGGACCAGTGGTTTCCACTGACACGCTGAGCAAAAACGAATGGCTGCCTGGACCCCTGAACTGGAAGCGGAGCTGAGCCAACTGCTCAAGGACTGGCTCAAACAGCAAGGTCGCACGCAGGCCGATCTGCGTCGCAGTCTCAAGGCCGTGTCCACACGCATGCCTGCGCTGCTGGAGGTCCTGGAACGGGAACATCGGCTCAACGGTCTCTCCGGACTGGTGGCACGGCTCTGCCGTGTGGAAGCCGAATGGCAGGGCGGCGATGATCGACCGGTTGAAGCGGCAGAGCAGAACGATCCCTTCGGCCAATTGGATCTCCTGCTCCAGGAAATTCGCCAGGACTGCCCCAGCTGACACACTTCAACGGCAAAGTGGTGAGCAACAGCGACGAATCAATGACCACCTCAACGTTGACCGCTGTCTGCACGCTGCTCCTGGGCTTCACCACAGCACTTGCTCCTGCGGCCAGGGCGCAATCGGAAGGCTGAATGCTTGGTCCCGGCAGCAAAACAGGTCAAGACAGCAAGGTGGTTCCCACCAATTGCGTGACGATGGCCGACGGCGCCGTCAGCTGCGACACCAAGCTGGAAACACCAGCGAGCAACACGCCGGCCCGTCCTTACTAAAACCCTTTCAACGACTGATCCTTCCGTGAGCCGCTCCCGCAGGTCGCAACCGTCCTTTCTGACCATCGTCGACTCCGGAGAACGGGAAGTTGCTCGATTGCTCACCCTGATCACCGGCGTGGTGATCCTGGCGGCATTGGTGCAGCTGGTCACGTCGCTTGGTTCCAAGCTTCTCACCGGGTCGGAGGCCACCTGGCTCGGTGATGACCTGATCAAAGTGCTCGGTGATCTTCTAACCGTGCTGATTGCACTGGAAGTGCTGCAGAACATCACCAGCTATCTGCGCCGTCATGTGGTGCAGATCGAGTTGGTGCTGGTCACGGCACTCACTGCTGTCGCTCGCAAAGTGATCGTTCTGCCGTCCGGCGCTGAAAACAAACCACAACTGCTGGTGGGCCTGGGAATCGCTGTGGTCTCCCTGTCTGCCGCCTACTGGCTGGGCAAGCGCGCCAATGCAGGGCCAGCCACAGCGTTCCCGGGGCGGGGTCGGTCCGTTCGACACGATGTCGACGATACGGAGGACAGAACCAGTGATCACCCACACTGAGATCGATCTCCTCCCGGGGGTTGTCACAACGAATGCGCGCACTGCCCCGCAGCAGCAGAACCCATTCGAAGGTCTCCTGACTCATCCATTCCCCTGGCGGAGTAGAGGCCTCGTTTGAGTTGATCAGCGTCAACCACCACTGATCCTGCTGAAGAAGAATGCGTTCGGATTCGCGTCCTGACGCTGGCAAATCCTCCTGCAGCAGGTTGTTGTGGATGTCGGAACGGATCTCCGGCTCTCCCCAGCGACGCGCAATCTCAAATCCCCAGCTTCGAGCGAGAGCCACAACCTCGTTGTGATTTGTGCAGGCTGCCATGGCATCCCTTCGCCGAGCATCAGCCTCGAGGCTCTGCACCAACTGCTGCAGCTGGTTCACCTTGTGCAGAAAGCGACTGAGATCTTGCTCTGACATCTCCAAAGCAGTCCGGCTTGCAGTGATCCTGGCAACAGACACAAGGTCTCCTGGACGCCGAAAGTCAGGAAGCCCTGATCTTCCCGCTCATGCCAACAGCGACCAAGGTTCTGACCATCGGAGATCTGGAAGCGGGTTTCGCGACGTACTGCCAGGCGCTGCGTCGTCTGGTGGCCGACGGCCGTGACATGGACTCCATCCGACGCACGATCTGCTGGGACTACCTCCACCGCCTGCACACCTCGCTGCCGCAGAGCTACCGCTCACCGGACGATCTGGTAGCCCGCTACCAGAAGGCCCAGACAGCTGTTGCTGCAAACTGAACAGGAGTCGAAACGTCGTTGGTGAACCGATTGATCGCCACTGCCGCAGCGGTCCTGATCCTGTTCACATCATTCCCCCACAGCGCCATTGCCGGTGAGAATTCCGGCGATGGCGCTGTTTTATTTGGCCAGCACTGCGCGGGTTGTCATCTGAATGGCGGCAACATCATTCGCCGCGGCAAGAACCTCAAGCTGGCCACCCTGCAACGCCAGGGCCTGGATTCAACAGATGCGATCGCCAACATTGCCCGGAATGGCATCGGCCAGATGAGCGGCTACGGCGACAAACTTGGTGAAGGTGGTGATCAACTGGTCGCAGCCTGGATTCTCGAGCAGGCTCAGAACGCCTGGATCCAGGGATAGACCTCAAACGCCGTCCAGATTCCCTCTTTCCAATAGATATCGTCCTCCACAAGCTGACGGACGGTTCCAATCGCGTCGGCCTCAAAAATGCCGAACACATGGGTACTTCCCTCTGTTGGCCCAAGGGTGATCAGAACACCGTCGTCTTTCAGTGACTGCAGACGCGACAAGTGTTCCTGCCGAAATGGCACCCGTTTCTCAAGCGCATCAGCGCTGTATGTCCCCCACAGAACAAAACGAGCCATGGCAATCCGTGACGTCAGAGAAAATTTTTCCGTGAAAAGGATGGCACGAGGGCATGTCCAAACGCTATGTTGTGAACGTTGATCACTTTTAAAACCAATGCTCACTGGGAGCGACCTTCTCAACAAAGTCAAAGAGCTGGGTGATGTCAGCAAGTCCGATCTGGTTCGCGCCTGTGGATATGTCTCCAATAAAAAGGACGGCGGTGATCGTCTGAACTTCACAGCCTTCTACGAGGCACTTCTGGAAGCCAAAGGTGTCAGCCTCGGCACCACCGGCATCGGTGGAGTTGGCAAAGGCGGGCGCAAACTGAGCTATGTCGCCACCGTTCAAGGCAACGGAAACCTGCTGATTGGTAAGGCCTACACTGCACTTCTGGATCTCAAACCCGGCGATGAGTTCGAAATCAAGCTGGGCCGTAAGCAGATTCGTCTGATGCCTGTTGGTGGGTCTGAAGAAGACGAAGAGTGATGTTGAACAGGGCTCTCTGAGCCTGCTCAGAACAAGACAAACAACGCCAAATCCCTTCAGCCCTGGTCATTCCAGGGCTTTTTTGTGTCCACCCAATGCCACGATCCTTCAGCTTGGATCAGTCAGCGGCGCTGCGAAGCTCCTTGCAGAATCGGCCGGCTTCCTCAGCAATCTGGCCCTCAGCAGCCGCCGCCATTCGCTTGACCAGCGCACTGCCAACAATGGCGCCGTCCGCTCCCCAACGGCCCACCTGACGCACCTGATCAGCGCCTGAGATGCCGAAACCAACGGCCACTGGAACCGCTGACGATTGCTTCAGCTCCTGCACAAGCCCTTCCACCCTGTTTTCCATCCGCGCCCGTTCTCCGGTGACACCGGTCACGCTCACCAGATAAGTGAAACCCCGGCTGCGTTGGCCAATCCGCACCATCCGGTCTGCCGGAGTCGTGGGTGCAACAAGCAGAACCAGATCCAGCCCCTGTTGTTCCGCGAGGGGCGACAGTCGTTCGGCTTCCTCCAGCGGCAGATCAGGAACCACAAGCCCGGCAGCTCCAGCCGCTGCAGCACGTTCACAGAACGCCTCCATGCCCACATTCAGCAACGGGTTGGAGTAAGTGAACAGAATCACAGGGATGGTGAGACGCCCCTTCAAAGAGGAGAGCATCTCCAACACCTTTCCGGGGGTTGTACCAGCAGCAAGAGCTCGCGATGCCGCGGCCTGAATCACAGGACCATCCGCAAGAGGATCGCTGTAGGGCATGCCCAGTTCCACCATGTCTGCCCCCGAGGCCTGGAGGCTCAGCAACACCTCTGACGTTGTCTCAAGATCAGGGTCTCCGGCCATCAGAAATGGCATCAAGGCCAGACGCTTCTCCTGCTGGAGCTGCTCAAAACGCTGAGCAATGGGTGACAACTTCTGGCTCGACATCGCGACGCGAACGATCGGACTGCAACCCGGTGAGCCTATGAGCCAGAGGGCGCGTCGGATTCATCCATGCCGATCTTCTGCAGCAGGGCCTGCTGTTCCTCCGGGGGAAGCGCATCAAACCGTTTCTGCAGATCGTCTGCTTCCTGTTCGTCGTACACCTCCCGATAACGGCGGCGTTGCTCCATGTAAGTCATCTGACCGGTGACCACACGAAACAAGTAGGACCCCGTCCACACCACCACGATCAACACAAGCAGTGACTGGGCTGCAATCCCAGCGGAAAAACCCTCCAGGCCGAGCGCATCGAAGCCGACGTAGCCCACGCCACCAAGCAGCAGGACGATCAGGCCGATCAGAAGAACCTTGCCCCGGGTCAACTCAGTTGTCTCCCTGGCCGCTGAGTCGGAAATTCAGGAATGGGGCGAAGACCACCATTCCAGGGAAGAACAGAAACACCAGGCCATAAACCAGAAGTCGCTCCACCTTGCCCATCCGCGTCCAGCGGCTGTTCATCCAGAAGAACAGCGCCAGAGGCACCACCAGCAGATAAAGACCGCCCAGCAGGGCGTAAGCCAGCACCACCAGCAGGGTGTCCTGAGGGATCGAGGAAGCCAGAGACTGCAGGTCCAAGATCTGAGGTCGAATGGGGGAAATCTAAGATGTCCTGCATGGGGGCATGGCGGAATCGGTAGACGCACGCGACTTAAAATCGTTTGGGCCGAAAGGCCTGTGGGGGTTCAAGTCCCCCTGCCCCCACTCATCTGCATCTGACGAGCCGTCAGGCAGCCAGCAGCTCGCCCAGGCGGGTGCGGAACTCACCTTTGGGCATGCCGCCCTTGAGTTCCCCGTGAATGATGAAATCACCCTCCGGATCAGTAACAAGGAGATACGTCGGCCAGCCCATCCCCTCCTTGTTGGGGTACTGCTTCAAGAGGATCTTGCGATATTTCCTGTACGCCTCCGTGTCCTGAAGCATCACCGACACGAACTCGGCACCCAGCTCGCCAGCCACCTTGGCGTCGTAATGACTCATCCTGTGGCAGGTGCCGCAATCCTCTGAGCTGAACTTGATCACATGCATGGCTGGAGCCTCCAGGGCAGCGTCTCCCCAGCATGAAAGGGAACCAGTCCGTTCACCAACTTGGGCACGTGAACAGCAATCTTCTCAAGGGTGACCGTGTCGTTGTTCACCGGCAGGCCGTAGAAGGCTGGACCGTTCAGGGAAGCGAACGCTTCGAGGTGATGCATCGCCTCTTCCTCGGCAAAAACCTGGGCATAGCTCTCCAGTGCATGGGGAGCATTGAAGATGCCGGCACAACCGCAGGAGGTCTCCTTGCCGGCTCTGGGGTGCGGGGCAGAGTCAGTGCCGAGGAAAAAGCGCGGATCGCCGCTGGTGGCCGCCCGCCGCAGGGCAAGGCGATGCTGCTCCCGTTTCACCACGGGCAGACAGTAGAAGTCGCTGCGCAAACCACCGAGGAACATGGCGTTGCGGTTGATCTGCAGGTGATGGGGGGTGATCGTGGCCGCCAGATTGCGGTCTGACGAGCCCACGAAATCGACGGCCTGCTCGGTGGTGATGTGCTCGAACACCACCTTCAGCTCCGGGTGACGGGTCCGGAGAGACTTCAGATGCCGCTCGATGAACACCGCTTCCCGGTCGAACACATCGATCTCGGCATCCGTCACTTCTCCATGGATCAGCAGAGGCATGCCGATGGACTCCATCCGGCGCAGCACACTGGCGATCTGAGCCAGGTCGGTCACACCGGCGGCTGAATTGGTGGTGGCGTTGGCGGGGTAAAGCTTGGCTGCGGTGTAAATCCCCTCCTGGAATCCCCGCTCCAGATCATCGGGATCGGTGGTGTCCGTGAGGTAAGCGGTCATCAACGGCGTGAATGCCACCCCCTCAGGACAGGCCGAAAGGATCCGTTCGCGATACCGGCGCGCCGCATCCACCGATGTGACCGGTGGCCGCAGGTTGGGCATCACGATGGCCCGACGAAAACAACGGGCTGTGTACGCCACAACCCGTTCCAGCATCTCCTCATCCCTGAGGTGGACATGCCAGTCGTCCGGAGCGGTGATCGTGAGCTGCTCAGCCATGGGAGGGAAGCCCGTTCACCGCCAGGCGCAGAGCCGACAGACGATCGGAGGTGAGATGACTCTCCGGCAGACGCTCCAGCAGTTTCAGCTTGCGCAGGCGTTTCTCGGTGCTTCCGGAAACGCCCACCATGAACACGTCGCGGCCCACTTCCATGGCTTCTTTCACAGCATTCTCCAAAGCGATGGCAGCGGTCACCCCGAGATGGGAGACCTCCGAGAGGTCAAAAACCACGGCCTGGCAGTTTCCGATTGCGTTGTGCTCCCGGGAAATCGCCTTGGCGACACCGAAGATCATCGGACCAGCCAACTGGAACAGCAGCACCATGCCGGAGGCTCGATCCAGGAGCTGCTGCTCCTCTTCGTTGAGCTCAACATCGTCATCGGTGGTGCTGATGGTCTTCACCTTCCTCGACTGAAGCGTGCTCATTCGATCAATGGTGAGCACGTTGGCCACAAAGACACCGATTCCCACGGCCGTGATCAGATCAACCAGCACGGTGAGAGCGATCACGCCGTAGGTAATCACCGCCGCTTTCACCGACAGATGGTGGGCCCGCTGCAGAAAATCCCAGTCGATGATGTCGATCCCCACCTTCACGGCAATCCCTGCGAGCACCGCAAGGGGGATACGGGACGCCAACGGGGCTGCCAACAGCACCACAAGCATCAGCACCATGGCCCGCACAATGCCGGACAGAGCTGTTCTGCCGCCGGACTGAATGTTCACCACCGTGCCCATGGTGGCTCCCGCACCTGGCATCGCTCCAAACAGACCGGACACCACATTGGCCAGCCCCTGCCCGATCAATTCCTTGTTGGAGTTGTGTTCCGTGCGGGTCAGGCTGTCAGCCACCACGGAAGTCAACAGCGCATCAATGCAGCCGAGCATCCCCAGCACAGCGGCATCAATCACCATCAGTCGCAGCTGATCGCTGGAGAACGTCGGCAACTGGAAGGTGGGAAATGCAGCGGAAAATTCAGGGATCGTGCGCAGGTCAGCACTGCTGAACAGGCTGAGAGACAGCGCAGTGCCCGCCACCAAGGCGAGTAACTGGGGCGGGCAGACCTTCTTCACCGCCGAAGGCGTGAACCAGAGGATGGCCAGGGTGATCAGGGCCAACAGCAGTTCCATCGGCTGGGTTCCCTGCACCAACGCGGGTATCTCCTGCAGCGTCCCCATCACACCCCCCTTGGGTGTGGCCTGCCCCAGGAAAGGTCCCAGCTGCAGAAGCACCAGAATGATCCCGATGCCGGACATGAAGCCCGAGATCACCGTGTAGGGCATCATCGTGACGTAACGCCCAAGCCGGAACAGTCCAAACAGGATCTGGAAGATCCCGGCCAGAACGCCGACGCTGAAGGCCATCGCCAGGGCCTGTTCGGGGCTATCGGCGGTGGCGGTGAAACTGATGATGACTGAGGTGAACACCACGGTCATCGGACCTGTGGGCTCGGAAATCAATGTGGGCGTCCCGCCAAACAGGGATGCCACCAGACCGATGATCACCGCTCCCCAGAGACCGGCGGCAGCGCCGGCGCCGGACGCGATCCCGAAGGCCAATGCCATCGGTAGAGCTATCACCGCCGCTGTGACTCCGCCGAACACATCCCCTTTCAGGTTTGTGGCGTTGATGCGGTTCAGCACGATCCTGCCAAGGTTCAAGGTCTGTGACCTTAGGCGGCATCCCAGCGAAGCAGAATCATCAACGAAGACGACCTTGCTCTGATGCCCGAGCTCCCACCCTTTCTTCTTTACAGCCTTGAGGTGATCGGGGGGATCCTGCTGCTGTTCCTTGGAGGTGACCAGTTCGTCAAAGGGTCGGTGACCATCGCCACCCTGTGCCGGATCCCACAGCTTGTGATCGGCCTCACCGTTGTTGCCTTCGGCACGAGCGCCCCGGAACTGTTCGTCGGCGTCAGTTCAATCCTTCAGAACGCAGACGATCTTGCCGTCGGCAACGTTGTGGGGAGCAACATTTTCAACATTCTGGTCGTCCTGGGCTGTTCAGCCCTGGTTTTTCCTTTACGCGTCGAGAGCCGCCTTGTGCGTCGCGACGTTCCAGTTCTCCTGGCCATTTCCTCCGCCGCATGGGGGATGGCTTCCGCCGGGCGAATGACATGGCAAGCGGGAGTGGCCTTGCTGATCGGCCTGATCATCAACACCGTCTGGGAAATCCGAACCTCACTGGAAGACCATCAAGAGACTGTCGAAACATCAAATCTGCAACGGACTGGCTCGGGGTTCAGCCGAAGTTTGACGATCGCGCTGTTTCAGCTTGCTGTCGGCATCACCCTGCTTGTTGTGGGGTCGAAAACCTTGGTCAGCGGAGCCAGCTCGGCAGCTGCGTTTCTGAAGGTGCCCCCTGCAGTGATCGGCTTGACGATTGTGGCCACTGGCACATCCACGCCGGAACTGATCACCTCCGTTGTTGCAACCCTGAAAGGCAAGACCGATCTTGCCGTCGGCAATGTTGTTGGTAGCTGTCTGCTCAACCTTCTGATGGTTCTCGGAGGCTGCGCGGCCATCAGTGGCGGTACCGGGCTTCAGGTCAGTGCGGAACTGATTTCCGAGGACCTGCCGGTGATGATGATTGCAACATTGGTCTGTCTGCCGATCTTCTGGACGCGGCGAAGCATCTCCAGGGTTGAAGGGGGAATCCTTCTGACCGCGTATGTCCTCTACCTAACGGACAACGTCCTGCCGCGGACAGCTCTCGCGTCATGGCAAGACGAATTTCGTCTGGCAACGCTTTGCGTGGCCATGCCGATCCTCGTGATCGTGGTCGTCACGCAAGTGCTGATTCATCTGCGGTCGACGCAGGCGAGCCGGTCTTGAACGTCTTCCAGCTCACACCGAAACGTGAGGTGTGAGACGGATGGAGTTGTATTTCATCATTCAAAGATGACCATCTGAAGCTCTCTGTTCATCCTTGGGTCGTGTGTCGCTCGGCCTGCCGATGCTCGAGCTGCTTCCTCCACTCAACGACAAAAACCTCCCCTGGCTCGACGTCATCCACCCGATCGTTGTGCATTTCGTGATCGCCATGGCGCTGATCACTGTTGTCTTTGATCTGATCGGGGTCCTCACCAGGAAGAAGAACCTGTTTGAGGTCAGCTTCTGGAACCTGATCGTCGCCACGGTTGCGATCTTCGTCGCGATCATTTTTGGCCAGGTTGAGGCCGGGCTTGCCAATCCCTACGGAGCCTCACGAGACATCCTCAACTACCACAGCACCATTGGTTGGTCCCTGGCCGGAGTGCTGGCATTGCTCACCGGCTGGCGCTATGTCGCCCGCCAGAAGGATCCCGCGGTGTTGCCGAAAGGATTCCTCGCCATTGATTTCGTCCTGGCGGGTCTGGTCTTCGCCCAGGTTTATCTCGGCGACAAGCTCGTCTGGGTTTACGGCCTGCATACGGTTCCAGTGGTGGAAGCAATCCGTGAAGGGGTGCTGTCATGACCCTGTTCGCCGCGATTGCATCGCCGATCAACGAGATCGCCGACTCCCTCGGCGCCAACAATCTTCCCTACGCGCTGCCCCTGCACCCGAACCTGGTGCATCTCACCATCGGGCTGTTCGCGATCGGGATCGCCTTCGACTTCGCTGGCGCGTTTTACCCCCTGGAGAAACGACTCTTCCGCTTTCTGGCCCTGCCCGTGACCCGCAGCGGCTTTCACGATGTGGGCTGGTACAACCTGGTGGCCTGCAGCGGCAT
>CAJWIC010000022.1 GCA_913040905.1 uncultured Synechococcus sp.
AGGGCATGGCTGGCGACAACGTTGGTCTGCTGCTCCGCGGCATCCAGAAGGAAGAGATCGAGCGCGGCATGGTGCTCGTGAAGCCCGGCTCCATCACCCCTCACACCAAGTTCGAGGGTCAGGTGTATGTGCTGAAGAAGGAAGAAGGCGGCCGCCACACCCCCTTCTTCTCCGGCTACCGCCCGCAGTTCTACATCCGTACAACGGACGTGACCGGTCAGATCACCGCCTTCACCGCTGACGACGGCAGCGACGTGGAAATGGTGATGCCCGGTGACCGCATCAAGATGACCGGCGAGCTGATCTGCCCTGTTGCTATCGAGCAAGGCATGCGCTTCGCCATCCGCGAAGGCGGCCGCACCATCGGTGCCGGCGTGGTCTCCAAGATCATCGAGTGATCAGCTGACGCAGCTGACTGATGGATGGGGGGATCAATCCCCCCATCTCTTACATTTGACCTGAACCTCGACAACTGAATCCAGGACGTCCTCACGGGCCCTGTACATATCCTTCCTATGTCCACTGCCATCGCTCAGCAGAAGATTCGCATCCGCCTCAAGGCGTTTGATCGCCGCATGCTGGATCTCTCCTGCGACAAAATCATCGAGACCGCCGACAACACCGCTGCAACAGCGATCGGCCCCATCCCTCTTCCCACCAAGCGCAAGATTTACTGCGTGCTGCGCTCGCCCCACGTGGACAAGGACTCCCGGGAGCACTTTGAAACCCGCACCCACCGTCGCATCATCGACATCTACAGCCCATCGGCCAAGACGATCGATGCTCTGATGAAGCTCGACCTCCCCAGTGGTGTGGACATCGAAGTCAAGCTCTGATCACTTCGCTCCGGAGGCTTGCTCTCTAGGATCAAGCCTCCATTAATCCGGCGTCTGTGTCCGATTTTTCCGTCAGGGAACTGCCCCTGTTCCCCCTGCCGGACGTCGTGTTGTTTCCGCAGCAACTGCTGCCCCTGCACATTTTTGAATCCCGTTATCGGATGTTGCTCCAGACGGTTCTGGAGACCGACAAACGCTTTGGAATCGTGCGAATTAATCCCCAGACCGGCGAAATGGCCGAAATCGGGTGCTGCGCAGAGGTGCTCCAACACCAGACCACGGAGGATGGACGCAGCTACATCGTCACGCTGGGGCAGCAACGCTTTCGGGTGCTGAACGTCACCCGTGAAACACCGTTCCGTTCAGCCATGGTCAGCTGGATGGAAGACGAGCCCGTTCAGGATCACGCCGAACTCAACACGTTGCGCGACAAGGTCAGTTCAGCCTTGAACGACGTCTTTTCCCTGACCGCCAAGCTCCAAGGGCGCGAGCCGGAACTGCCTGACGACCTGCCTGATCTGCCGCGGGAACTGTCGTTCTGGATCGGAGCGCATCTCGACAACCGCGCAGCCCCTGAACAGCAGACCCTGCTGGAACTCATTGACACCAACAAACGCCTGGAACGGCAATTCGAAATGCTGGATCACACCCGTCGCCAACTTGCGGCTCGAACTGTGCTGATGGATCTCAAGGAGAAGGAGCAGGACGTCTGATGTTGGCTGGTTTACTTCTCCTTGCCGGAACGGCCACGGCCACGGCCCTGCTGATCTGGCTGCAGCGCGATCGCCGCTACCACTCCTCTGACAGTGTTGCCGCCGCCTACGACGCCTGGACAGACGATCGCCTGCTCGAACGGCTATGGGGGGAGCATGTCCACCTGGGGCATTACGGAACCCCTCCCGGGCCTGTCGACTTCCGCCAGGCCAAGGAGGCCTTCGTTCACGAGCTGGTGCGCTGGAGCGGTCTTGATCAACTGCCCCGAGGCAGCCGGGTGCTGGATGTGGGATGCGGGATCGGCGGCAGTGCCCGGATCCTGGCCAGGGATTACGGCTTTGATGTGCTCGGAGTGAGCATCAGCCCGGCCCAGATCCGACGGGCCACGGAACTCACCCCTGACGGCCTCAGTTGTCGTTTTCAGGTGATGGACGCTCTCAACCTTCAACTGGACGATCAACAGTTCGATGCGGTGTGGACGGTGGAAGCAGGGCCCCACATGCCTGACAAACAGCGTTTCGCAGACGAGTTGCTGCGGGTGCTCCGTCCCGGTGGCTGCCTCGCCGCCGCGGACTGGAACCGGCGGGATCCACAGGACGGCGCCATGAATCGCTTCGAACGCTGGGTGATGCGCCAGCTGTTGAATCAATGGGCCCATCCTGAGTTCGCCAGCATCTCTGGCTTCCAAGCCAACCTCGAGGCCAGTCCTTTCCAGCGGGGCGCCATCCGCACGGCCGACTGGACTGGGGCCACCCTGCCCTCCTGGTTCGATTCGATCGCCGAGGGGCTCCGCCGACCCGGGGCTGTCCTTGGCCTTGGTCCGAAGGCGGTGCTTCAAGGTTTACGGGAGACACCAACGCTGCTGCTGATGCACTGGGCCTTCGCCACGGGATTGATGCAGTTCGGCGTCTTTCGTCTCAGCCGATGATCAGCTCGCTGCTGGGGTAAGCCCCGAAGTGCGCCAAGTGCTCACAAAGCGGTGAAAGTGCTGCAACCAGAGTGTTCAACGCTTCGGGTTGCTGCTGCGGCAGTTCAACATCAACGAAAAATACGTATTCCCCCAACTCGCGCTTCGAGGGGCGCGATTCAATCCGGCTCATGTTCAGCCCCTGTTCCGCCAGGCAAGCCAAGGCCTCGAGCAGGGCACCCGGGGCATTGCGATGGAGAGAGAACGCCAGGCTGGCCACATCCCCTTCGAGACGACGTTCGCCGCGGTGCAGCAGCAGGAAACGGGTTCGGTTGCCCGCAACATCGTTGACCGGATAAGCCAGTTCCCGCAGACCATGCTCCTTCCCGGCACTGCGGGAGGCGATCGCCGCGCGGAAGCGGCTGCCCGCCACCATCCGTGCCGCCTCAGCGGTGGAAGACGTAGGCAATTGCAGAGCCTGAGGCAGCTGATCGGCCAGCCAACCGGAGCACTGCGCCAGTGCCTGAGGGTGAGACAGCACCTCAGTGATGTCCTGCAACGATCCACTGCCATGCAGGGCATGGCGGATCGGCAGCACAAGCGCGCGGCGGATGCAGAGGTCGGAATGGGCCCAGAGGGCATCGAGCGTGGCAGTGACGCCGCCTTCAACGGAGTTCTCCACAGGAACCACGGCCGCGTCAGCCTCTGCCTGGGCCAGGCACTCCACGACGGCACGGAGTCCCACGCAGGGCAGAAAGCTCACCTCCGACAGCCCTTCCAAATCGGCAAGGGCTCGACTGGCCTGCTCGCCATAGGTCCCAACTGGGCCGAGGTAGGCGATGCGGGTGGGCATCCGAGGTGGTGACAACACTGGATAGGATCATGCCCTGTCGGGAGATGGTCATGCCCCTGGCCTTCTGTGCCAGCCAGCGCCTCGATCTACCCGTGAACCACCTGAGCGAACGGCTGCCTGAGTACCTCCAGCAGGAGCAACGGGTGATCGGTTCCCTGCTGGATCCCCGTCAATTGACCCGACTCGGTCCAGGCAACTACCGCTACACCGTCACCAGCCTGCAGGTGTTTCAACTGCAGGTAAAACCGGTCGTTTCCCTGGAAATCAAGACCGACGGGGGCACCATGCACATGCGGGCTCTGGACTGTGAGCTGGAGGGTCTGGGCATCGTGGATGACTTCAACCTCACCCTCGAAGCCCGATTGAATTGCCATGACAAAGGCCTCAGTGGTGATGCCCGTCTTGCGGTTCAGGTCAGCCAGCCGCCGCTGTTGCGACTGATCCCGCGCCGAGTGCTGGAAACCACAGGTGAATCGATCCTCAGCGGAATTCTCCTGGGCATCAAGACGCGGGTGGGGCAGCAGCTGATTGCAGACTTCAAGCGTTGGTGCCGCGAGACCCCTGCTGTGATCTCACCCCAGCAGACGGCGGAGAAAACTGCGGCGATGCAGAGCTGACGGCCCGAGAGCGCCGAGAGCTTCGCGGTGCTGGGCGGTTCCATAACCGGCATGGCGTTCCAGGCCGTAGCCGGGAAACCGGCATGACAAACGCTGGATCAACGCATCACGGCTCTGTTTCGCGATCACGCTGGCAGCCGCGATCGCCGGGGCATGTCGATCGCCAGCCACGATGCTGCGTTGTTCACCAATCCAGGGGCGCAAGGGCAAATTGCCATCCACCAACACCAGCTCCGGGCGATGCGGCAGCCGCTGCAGAGCCCTCAGCATCGCTAACTCTGTGGCGGGACGAATACCCAGGAGATCGATCTCGCGAGCCGAAGCCTGACCAAGCCCCCAGGCTTTGGCTTCCCTTTCGATCAAGGGCACCAGCGCCTCTCGCCGGCGCGCGGACAATCGCTTGCTATCCGTCAGCCCCTCTTGCAGTAATCGGTTGGCGTTGGGGAGCTCCAACACAACAGCCCCAGCAAAGACGGGGCCGAACAGGCAGCCCCGCCCCACCTCATCCACCCCGGCAACGCCTTGGTGGCAGGGGATGGAATCAATCAGGAGCGCTTGAGGCTGAAGACCGACGCCGCCGGCGACGCGGTTCCTCGGAATCCGGTTCTTCATTGACGGCTTCAGGCGGATCAACGACGGCATCCGGCCCAGGTGCTGGGGGTGGCGCCACCTCATCCAAGACCACGGTTTGCACCGCCTCAAGTGGCGTGATCTCGACCATCAAGGGCTGCTCTTCAACAGCTGCCCGGTCTGCAACAGCTGCCCGGTCTGCAACAGCCACCGCAGGAGAGTCGAGCGAAGTCAAGGATGACGTTCCGCCGTTTCCACGGGGGGCACCACGCCCTCCACGGCCACCTCGGCGGCGGCGTCTGCCAGCCGTCGCAGCCAACTGCTGGCGGGCCTGCTCGAGCACAGCATCTGCGTCTTCTCCAGGCCGCACCACCCGAACCATCACATTCTCGGATTCCGGCGGCTCATCGAGGAGGAGGATCGGATTCAGGCCAAGGGTTCCGTACACCTCCTCCTGCTCTGGTGTCATAGGAACCGCCACCAGTTCAGGGTCCTTGCGGCGGGCGATGGCCGGCTCTTGCGCCTCCTGCGTGGAGACCTCCGGAGCCTCCGTTTCATCGGTTTCGCTCAGCAAAGGCAGGTTGTCTTGGGCTGCACGACCACGACCGCCGCGACGGCGTCGCCCATTGCCGGAGGTCTCAACAGGCGCTGCCACTTGAGCGCGAGCCGACGCTGCAGACCGCACCAAACCGGTCGCTGTCGCCAGAGGCTGGAGCAGATCCTTGCCCGGCAGGACCGCCACATGCCCGAGGCCGCCGCAACTGGGGCAGGCACGACCGAACAACTCGTAAATGTTCTGCCCCTGGCGCTTGCGGGTCAGTTCCACCAGACCAAGCTCCGTCAACTGGGCGATCTGCGGTCGGGCAGCGTCATCGCTGACCGCCGTGGTGAAGTGCTCCAACAGCTGAAGCTGATCCCGGCGGGAATCCATGTCGATGAAATCGATGATGATCACGCCGCCGATGTTGCGCAGCTTCAGCTGGCGGGCGATCTCAATGGCAGCCTCGCAATTCGTCCATAACACCGTTTCCCGTGCGTTGGCGGACCGGGTGAAGGAGCCCGAGTTCACGTCAATAACGGTGAGAGCCTCCGTCGGCTCGATGATCACGTACCCCCCTGACGGGAGATCAACCCGAGGTTTCAGAGCGTCACGGATCGCTGCGTTGACCTTGAAGTGCTCCAACAGCTCGCTCGGCTCGCTGTGGGCCTCCACCAGAACCTTCTCCGCCTCGGCACCGAGAAAATTGGTGACGCGGGCGACGGCGGCAGGCTCGTCCACGACCACCCGTGCCAGGTCTGCGCCGGTGTGATCCCTCAGGATTCTGTTGATGAAATCCTCGTCCCGATTGAGCAGCACCGGAGGTGTCGCTGTCTCAGCCGCCTGCTGAATGGCTTCCCACTGCCGCAGGAGGGATTCGAGATCGTCGATCAGCTGATCCTCAGCAATGCCATCGGCTTCGGTGCGGATCAGCAACCCCGCCCCGGGGGGCTTGATCAGCACGCCCAGGGCACGGAGACGATTGCGCTCAGCCTCAGAGCTGATCCGGCGCGAAATGTTCACCCCCTGTCCATGGGGCTGCAGGACCAGATAACGCCCGGGAAGCGCCAGGTTGCCGGTGAGTCGAGGCCCCTTGGTGCCGGTGGGCTCCTTCATCACCTGCACCAAGACCTTTTGGCGTGGTTCCAGCAGTTCGGTGATGCCGGCGGCCCCCTTTTTCAGCCGCAGGGGGCCCAGATCCGTGACGTGAATAAACCCGTTCTTCTCACTTTCACCGATGTTGACGAAGGCCGCATCAATACCGGGGAGGACGTTCTCGACAGTGCCGAGATAAACATCGCCAATTTGGTATCGACCTTGGGCAACGATCAGTTCATCAACCCGTTCATCGGTGAGCACCGCAGCGATGCGCAACTGCTCCGCGATGACAATTTGCTGGGGCATAAATGGACGTGACAAGCCCACGCGAGGCTTAAATCCCATCAGTCGGCATCCGCCGCACTGCAGGGGTGGTTAGGGATGGGTTGGCCTAAAAAGGCCGGAATGTTGCGGAGTCGAAACTCCTCTGAAACAAGCTCGAGGGAGTTGGGTTCTGTACGGACCGTCGCTCGAGCGATGGACCTCGATATCCGAAAGTGGATCAGGCAAGACCGGAACAGGACGTGACGGAAATGCCACCTGTTCTGTAGTCAAATTAGCACCCAGCCAGTTGCAAAGCCTCTCGACGCAGGGCGTGCAGCTGCAACGTCGAACCAAGCTGAGCCTCCAGCCAGTGCTTGATCTGTGAGGGACGGATGCTGCGCCCCATCGGATCCACCGTGGCCTCGAGTTGCAACCGCACCCGCGGGCCATCCGAGGGGCTGACCAGCATCAGCTGACGCAGAGCCGGCCGGCAGTCCCGCTCGCGGGGGCGCCCCTTCTTGTCCGTGTCGTGCCAGATCAATTGCTCTGCAGCCATCAGAGCCTCAACAGCCTCGGACCAGCAGGGATGCGCCTCAGACTCCAGCTGGAGTTCGAAACTCCAGACAGCACCCGTGATGTTCTGGGACAGACTCTTGCCGCTGACCGGCACCTCCTCCGCTGAGAGCAGAGTCAGACCATCGGGCAGAAGCGTCTGAAGTGTCCTCAGCAAGTGCTCCCCCGTGACGGAGCTGGTGAACTCCAGATCCATCCACTCGCCATCCGCCTCCGCCCCGAGCGGCAGCGCCAGGGCGATCTGAATCCGCGGCAGCGGATGGAATCCACCGGTGTAGCTGATCGGCAAGGCACTGCGCCGCAGTGCCCGCTCCAGCATCCGCATCAGATCGAGATGACTGAGCAGAGCCATGGACCCGGTCTTGGCAAAACGGATCCGCAAGCGACAGACGCGCTCACTGGCGGGCGCCTGTGCCGGCAACTGCGTCGGCACGACAGGGGGCGGCACCACCACGTTGTGGCCGAGATCCGGTCCGCAGACACCGCAGCTGCTGCAACCGTCGAAGGAGCAGTCCGGCACCACCGCCGCCGCCAGCGCCCGCTTCAGATCCTCCGCCAACCAGCCCTTGTCGATGCCGGTGTCGATGTGATCCCAGGGCAGCGGCTGAGCACAGAAACTGTCGAGGTCCTGACGATCCAGAGCCGTCACCGCACTCCAACCACCCACCTCCATCTCGCGATAACGCCCCTCAAGGCCAGCTGCGGAGATGGCCCCGGTCCAGGCGGCATAGGTGCGATCCAGGGATTCGAACCAGGCATCCATGCCCGCACCCGCACGCCAGGCAGCCTCAATCACCGGGGCCAGACGTCGATCGCTGCGACCCACAAAGTCCTCCATGGCCGACAGCCGCACGTCGGTGAAATTCACCTTGAGCCCCCTCAGCCGTTTGAAGGCCGTGCGCAACAACTCCTGACGCCGCAGGAATTCGTCCGTCGAGACGCTGTGCCACTGGAATGGCGTGTGGGGCTTGGGCGTGAAGTTGCTGATGGTGATGTTGAGGTTGAGCCGACCCAGATCACGGCAACGCTGCTGAAGCATCACGCAGGTGTCGACGATGCCGAGCACATCGGCATCGGTCTCTCCCGGCAGACCGATCATGAAGTACAGCTTCACCTTGCGGTAACCGTTCTCCATGGCGGTACGAATGCCGTGGAGCAGGTCGTCGTCGGTCAGCCCCTTGTTAACGATGTCGCGCAAGCGCTGGGTACCGGCCTCAGGCGCAAACGTGAGGCCGGCCTGGCGCGTTCCGCCGAGGATGTGGGCGATGTCCTGATCAAACCGGTCCACCCGCTGGCTGGGCAGTTGCAGGGTCACGTTCTGGTCCGCCAGACGGTTGCGCAGCTCCACCCCCACCGCCGGCAGGGCCAGGTAATCGCTGCAGCTGAGCGACAGCAGCGAGAAGTCGCTGTAGCCGGTCTGTTTCATGCCGTTCTCCACGGCCTCGATCACCGCTTCCGGCTCCACATCCCGCGCCGGCCTGGTAAGCATCCCGGGCTGACAGAAGCGGCAGCCACGGGTACAGCCGCGGCGAATCTCCACGGTGAGCCGGTCGTGGACCGTTTCCACATGCGGCACCAGCCCCATGGCGTAGTGCGGCATCGGCGTCGCCACCCGGCGCAGCACCCGCCGTGGCAACTCAGGATGCTGCGGCTGCAGGCTGACGCCGTCCTCCCCGGGTTCGTACAGCGACGGGACGTAGACCCCGGGCACCTGAGCCAGATCCCGCAGCAGCTGGGAGCGGGTCAGGCCATCGGCCTTGGCCTGGGCCACCACCAGCCCGATCTCGGGCAGCAATTCCTCACCATCCCCGAGGGCGATGAAATCGAAGAAAGGGGCATAGGGCTCGGGATTGCTCGTAGCCGTGGGGCCACCGGCAAAGATCAGCGGAGGTGCCGCCGGATCACGCAACGGCAAATCGCCTCGATCAGCCGCCCTGATGGGCACGCGGCACAGATCCAGCATCTCCAGGATGTTGGTGGCGCCGAGTTCGTAACTCAGGCTGAAACCGAGGATGTCGAAGGCAGGTAGTGGTCGGCGGCTTTCAACACCGAACAGGGCCTGCTCCCGCTCCCGCAGTCGGGCGGCCAGATCAGCGGCCGGCAAATAGGCCCGATCGCAGAGCTGACCGGGGACCGCGTTGAGAATCGAATAAAGAATGATGTGGCCCAGGTTGCTGGAGCCCACCTCGTAGATCTCGGGGTAGGTGAGCGCCCAACGCACCTGAGCTGCATGCCAGTCCCGCAGCTCCACGCCAAGCTCATGGCCCATGTAGCGGGCGGGCTTGTTGATGCCGCTGTCCACCAGCTCGTGAAAGTCAACCGGCTGATCCAGGGCAGACACGACCACGACGGATGTCCTTACTCCTGACTGCATCGTATGGAGCGGTCGACAGGGCAGGATGCCCCCGAAGAAACCCCTTCGCTTCCGTGGTGCAGGTCAACGGCAATTACCTCAAGCTCAAAGCGGGCTATTTGTTCCCGGAGATCGGCCGTCGGGTGAAAGCCTTCAGCGCCGCCAACCCTGATGCTGCACTGATTCGTCTGGGCATCGGTGATGTGACGGAACCGCTGCCACTGGCCTGTCGCGAGGCGATGAAAGCCGCCATCGATGCCATGGGCACGGCCGAAGGATTCCACGGCTACGGCCCCGAACAAGGTTATGGCTGGCTGCGGGAGGCGATTGCCAAGCACGACTTCCAGGCCCGTGGCTGCGACATCAGCGCCGAGGAGATCTTCGTCTCCGACGGTTCCAAATGCGACAGCAGCAACATCCTCGACATTCTCGGCGCAGGCAACCGCATCGCCGTGACCGATCCGGTGTACCCCGTGTACGTGGACACCAACGTGATGGCTGGTCGCACCGGAGAGGCCGGTGATGGAGGCCGCTATGCAGGCCTGACCTATCTCCCGATCAGCGCTGACAACGGTTTTGCCGCCCAGATCCCGAGCGAACCGGTGGATCTGATTTACCTGTGCTTCCCCAACAACCCCACCGGAGCGGTGGCCACCAGGGAACAGCTGAAAGCCTGGGTGGATTACGCCCGCAGCAACGGATCCCTGATCCTGTTTGACGCCGCCTATGAAGCCTTCATTCAGGACCCGAGCCTGCCCCATTCGATTTTCGAAATCGAAGGAGCACGGGATTGCGCCATCGAATTCCGCTCCTTCTCCAAGAACGCCGGCTTCACCGGCACCCGTTGTGCTTTCACCGTGGTCCCCAAGGGACTCAAGGGCATTGCGGCCAACGGCGAAGCTGTTGAACTGTGGGGCCTGTGGAACCGGCGCCAGAGCACCAAGTTCAACGGCGTCAGCTACATCATTCAGCGCGGTGCGGAAGCGGTGTATTCCGAAGCTGGCCAGGCGGAAGTGAAAGGGCTGGTGAGCTTCTATATGGAAAACGCCGCCATCATCCGCCGGGAACTCACGGCTGCCGGACTCACCATCTACGGGGGCGAGCACGCGCCGTACGTCTGGATCAAAACCCCTGATGGCATGGACTCCTGGGGCTTCTTTGACCATCTGCTCAACAAAGCCAATGTGGTGGGCACACCCGGCAGTGGATTCGGCGCAGCGGGTGAGGGTTACTTCCGCCTCTCCGCGTTCAACAGCCGCGCAAATGTGGACGATGCGATGGCTCGCATCAAGGCCCTCTGAGCAGATCGTGCTTCGATTTCCTTTAAATTTGAGCCAGCAATCCAGCTTGGCCATGGCGGTGGACACACCGACCCGTTCCCCGGGTGGAGCTGCGGTGATGGAAAAAGCACCCGAACGGGTGCGCAAACAATCGCCTCGCTACAAGGTGCTGCTTCACAACGATCCGGTGAACACCATGGAATACGTGGTGAACACCCTGCGTCAGGTGGTGCCGCAACTGAGTGAACAGGACGCCATGGCCGTGATGATGGAAGCTCACAACACAGGCGTCGGCCTCGTGATTGTGTGCGATCTCGAGCCTGCCGAGTTCTACAGCGAAACCCTGAAGGCCAAGGGCCTCACCAGCACGATCGAGCCTGAAAACTGATCAGATCCCTTCTCTCCCTCCGGGATCAGTGCATCCAGCTCAAGCCGTCATGGCTTCCTGCGCTTCTTCTGATTCCCACCCTCTACGGCCTCGGCTGGTTACTGGCATGGCCGTTGATCCCCCTCGGCTTGTCCCCGGACCGCCATTCCCTGATCGGCACCCTGATCAGCTTCCTGCTGTTGCTAGGTCTTCTGCCCCGCTGGGCCAGGCTGCGGTGGAGGTCCGGGAGCGCCTGGACTGCCGTGGGACTGAGGACACGGGGCTGTGAAAACCGCAGGCCAATCATTCCGGCACTGTTCGGCGGAATGGTTCTGGCTCTGCTCCTGCTCGGCATCGTGCTGTTGCCGGTGCTGCTGGGCAGCTGGGGCCATTGGATCGGGGAAGGATCACTGGACCGAATCATCAATGCCCTTCTGCTGAGCCTGGGTGTGGGTTTGGCCGAGGAACTGATCTTTCGGGCCTGGCTGTGGCGGGAACTCAACGAGCGGATGAGTCCTGCAGCCGCCCTGCTGATTCAGGCGTTGGTGTTCAGCCTGGTCCACACCCGCTTCAACCTCGGCATCGGCCCCATGCTGGGACTGCTGATCGGATTGTTCCTGCTGGGACTTGCCTTGGCCCTGCAACGCCAGCTGGATGGTGGCTCCCTATGGGGATGCATCGGCCTCCATGGAGGGCTGGTGGGCGGCTGGTTTCTGATTCAGAGTGGTCTGGTGCAGCTGTCGCCGGATGCACCCGCCTGGTTGGTGGGCCCGGGTGGACTCTCCCCGAATCCTCTCGGAGGGTTGGTGGGAATCGGAGGGCTGCTGATGCTGCTGGCCATTCAGCTCACCGCCGTCGCCAGAGCGGCTCGACCGGAGACGGGAGCACGCAACGCGTCCTGAAGCGACGTTGAGCCGTAATCACGTTCCAGCAACGACAGGACCGTGCGGCCGAAATCCCCTGGATTCTGATCAAAGGCCTCCAGGCAAATGCGTCCGAAGGTGCTGCCCATCGGCTCGGGATTCCAGAGCAACTTGCGTGCGGTCCACGGCATCATGCTCATCGGGTTGTATCCCGGTTTGATCAGACCCTGATCGAACCCGTACTGCTCCAGATGGGTGTGGGGCTGCAATCCGATGAAGAAGATCGCAGGCTCGACGAGATCAGCACCAAAAATGTTTTCCAACTCACGGTGGTAAGCAACGGTCTGGCGAATGGTCTCGGGCCGTTCATCGATCACATTGAACGAGTAATTCACCGACACGTGATCCTTGAAGCCGGCATCGGCCAGCATCCTGCAGCTCTCCAGCACGGTGCGCAGGTTGTAGCCCATGCGCATCTTGCGGACGAGTTCCTGAGAGCCGGAGGTGATCCCGATCTCGAAATAGCTCATGCCCGTTTCCACCATCAGCTGAGCCAGTTCGGGATCGAGGTTGTCGGCCCGGATGTAGGCAGCCCAGCGGATCCCGGTTAATCCTTCAGCCTTGATTGCTCGCAACAGCTCCTTGGCGTCCTCGATGTAGCGACGGGCAGGGATGAACTGGGCATCGGTGAACCAGAAGCCACGCACGCCACGGTCGTAGAGCTGACGCATCTCCTTGACCACCTCGTCCACGGGGTTGAGGCGAACCTGCTTGCCTTCCACCACGGTGTAGACGCAGTAGCAGCAGTTGTGCGGGCAGCCCCGTTTGGTCTGA
>CAJWIC010000023.1 GCA_913040905.1 uncultured Synechococcus sp.
GCCTCTTTCCCCGCCAAGATCTACCAGCGTTGGTTCGCTGAACTGGCCAAGTCAGGCGGCCCTCAGGTCAACTACCAGGCTGTGGGTTCCGGTTCCGGCCGCAAGGCTTTCATTGACCAGACCGTGAACTTCGGTGCATCGGATGATCCGATGAAGAAGGAGGACATGGCCAAGGTCAAACGTGGCGTCGTCCAGATCCCCATGGTCGGTGGCACCATCGCTTTCGGCTACAACAAGCCCGGTTGCGACCTCAAGCTCACCCAGGAGCAGGCTGTGAAGGTTGCCATGGGAATGATCAAGGACTGGAAGGAGCTCGGTTGCCAGCCCGGCACCGTCACCTGGGTTCACCGCTCTGATGGCTCTGGTACCACCAAAGCCTTTACCAACTCCATGCAGGCCTTCTCCAGTACCTGGACTCTGGGAACCGGTAAATCGGTGAAATGGCCCGCTGGCGTGGGCGCCAAAGGCAATTCCGGTGTGGCTGGCCTGATCCAGAACCGTGAGGGTGCAATCGGTTACGTGAACCAGTCGTATATCAGGGGCAAGGTGGTTGCCGCCGCTCTCCAGAACAAGTCCGGTGAGTTTCTCAAGCCCTCTGTGGCTGCTGGTACCAAGGCCCTCAACGGCATCAGCCTGGACAAGGACCTGGCTGGCAAGAACCCCAACCCCTCTGCCAAGGGTGCCTACCCCATCGCCACCCTCACCTGGGTGCTGGCCTATGAGAAGGGCAATGGCAAAGACGCTGCAGTTGTTCAGGAAGCCTTCAACTACATGCTGAGCGACGCTGCTCAGGACAAAGCTCCCTCCCTGGGCTTCGTGCCTCTGAAGGGTGAGATCCTGGCCAAGGCCAAGGCTGCTGTGAACAAGATCGGCGAGTGATCAATCGCTGAGCCGTTGATGATTCCAACGGTGTCGATCAGATCAAAAGGGGCCCATTGGGCCCCTTTTTTCATCTTTTCTCACCCTTGGACAAAAGTTAGACGCGTCTTAACCGAATCACATCCCGCCCTTTGCCTGGGATGCATGTTGCGCTCCATACAGTTTGAATGTATCCGTGGAACACCTCAATGGTTGCGATTCCCTCCCGTGAGCTCTCTTCAAGACGTGAAGGTTTCAGGGAATTGCTGGAAACCAATTATCAGAAGCGCAACCTTGTTCATCTGACTGCTGGAAGTGCTGTCCCGCTGCTGAAGAACAGCATCTGGCTTGTTGTCCGCGGCATGGTGAAACTGGGCGCGGTCTCGGTGCATGGCGATGAGTTGCTGTTGGGTCTTGCCGGACCGAACGAGCCTTTTGGTGAGCCCCTCAGCACTGTTGAGGCCTACGAGGCTATGGCCTTGAGTGATTGCGACCTCCTTTGCCTCAGCGTCACTGAGGTGGAGCAGGCACCTCAGCTTGCGCTCGCCATGATGGATGCCATCGCTTCCCGTTATCGCCAGGCTGAGTCCATGCTGGCTCTGTTGGGTTTGCGTCGCGTTGAGGAACGGGTCCGCGGGTTTCTGGAAATGTTGGCCCAGGACTATGGCCAGCCCTGTGACGATGGGTTGCGTCTCAATCTGCGGCTGACCCATCAGGAGATGGCCAGCGCCTTGAGCACCACACGCGTCACCGTGACTCGCGTGATCGGTCTGCTGCGCGATGAGGGTTGGCTGCAGATTGATTCCCAGCGGCATCTGGTGATCTCCCATCTGCCACGTCGCTGATCAAGCACGCAGTGCATAAAAAAGCCGGCGTGTAAGCGCCGGCTTATGACCTGTCGCAAAGCGATGAGGTCGGGGTTTGGATGATTGGATCGGAGCGGCGGGATTTGAACCCACGACCCCCACTACCCCAAAGTGGTGCGCTACCAAGCTGCGCTACGCCCCGCCAAATGCAAGTTATCACAGTGCATTCCGACGTCTGAGTCGTTTCAGCATGCGAGTGGTCAGTTGATCCCTTGACTGGTTTCCGTACTGCACCAGGCGCATCTCTGAGGCCAGCTGACGCATCTCCTTGAGGCTCATGGCCGCCAGCCTCAGTTCCGGAAGTATTCGCCAGGCCCGAGCACGCATCGGCAAGGTGCTCGGGCCGCCGGCCTGGCCGATGTTGATGGTGCCATCGGCCAGCCATTCGGGGATCAGCACCATCAACACGGCGATGAGGCCGTAGAGCTCCACCAGCCCCCTGGGGAGTGGATGAAGTTGGCGTCGATCCGTCGGGTCCGGCGGAGCGCTCACAGAGGTCCTTGCTGGAGGTGATGTCCACACCATGCCACTGACCATTGGCGCTTCCAGAGCGCGGTGGTCAGATTTCCAGCGTTCTGGATGGAGGGGGCGCAGGCGCCTCGCGCCAGAGCAGTTCCGGACCGCGGCTGGCCTCCGGCGTCCGGGTGGAGAAGACCAGGCCGATCACCAGCAGCACAGTCAGACCAATCGCGATCAGAACCTGACGATCGGTCATCTCAAGCCAGGCGGATCGGTGCATTGTCGCTGCGTAGAACGCAGTGGTTGATGCTCCAGTCGTAGGCCGCCCAGACCGTTGATGGAAGGCGGTAGTGATTGCCGTTGAAATCCCCCAGAACAGCCTGGGTCGGCATGGCCGAGCAGTACGGACGACTACCGGGTTTGGCGAGGTACTGCTGGTGATAAGGCTCAGCGAAATAAAAGGGCTGATCCGCGAGTATCTCTGTGGTGATCGGCCCGAATCCCCGTTGGTTCAGCGACGCCTGGTAGGCGGTTCTGCTGGCCTGAGCAAGGCTCATCTGCTGATCCGTCGTGGTGTAGATCGCTGAGCGGTACTGGGTTCCGGTGTCGTTCCCCTGGCGGTTTCCCTGGGTTGGGTCATGGCACTCCCAGAACAGTTTCAGCAGATCACTGAAATCGACGGCTGGCGTGCTCCAGACCACCCGCACCACTTCGGTGTGGCCAGTGGTGCCGGAGCAGACCTCCTGATACGTCGGGTTGACACGCTCACCACCGGCGTATCCCACGGCCGTCGTGACCACGCCTGGAAGACGCCAGAAACCCTTTTCAGCTCCCCAGAAACATCCGCAGGCAAAGAGAGCTTCCTCCTGGTCGCTCATCAGTGGAGCCCGCAGGGGTGTGCCGAGCACGGCATGCATGGCCTCTGTGGGGGACTCACCACCGCGTTGGGTCAGCCAGGAGGGGAGCATGAATGATCGGAAAGTCCTGTAACCCTAGGCAGGTTGGTCGTTGCCCTGAACGGGTTCCAGCTGGATGTGGTTCAGCAGGGTGGTGACGAACGCGAACAGAAGAAAGGGAAGGCTCAGCACCAGAATCAGACCAACACCCACAAGAGCGAAGATGGGTCGCGACGAGCCCATCAGTGCCAGGCCGGCAGCAAGGCTGACGAAAATCACGGCCATCCAGGCCAGCACCTGGCCGTAGATGTCACCGAAGGTGAGCGTGCAGCGCATCGCCAAAGGTGAGCTGCTGGTCATGGAAAGGTCCTGCGTTCAACCAGCTAAGCCCCTGGCGCGTCTGTTGTCCGCATCAACTTCCAACTTCTTCAGGAAGCCATCTCTTCGAGTTGTTCGGCGGCCTGCTGCCGTTCCCAGAGACGTCGGTAGATGCCGGCCGTAGCGATCAGTGCGTTGTGGTGACCCTGCTGCACGATTCGACCGTTGTCCATCACCAAAATCCGGTCACAGGCTGCAGCGGCTGAAAGTTGGTGGCTGATCATCACGATGGTGCGACCCTCCTGGGATCGGATGGAATCCAGGATTGCCGCGGCGGTGTTGTTGTCGACGCTGGCTAGGGCGTCATCGAGAACCAGCACCGGAGCGGAGACCAGCAGGGCGCGTCCCAGGGCCGTGCGTTGACGTTGCCCGCCGCTGAGGGTGATGCCCCGTTCGCCGACGATGGTGCTGAATCCCTCAGGGAATCCTTTGACGTCATCCGCCAGGCGAGCCCGTTCGGCCGCCTGTTCAACCTGGTCATCCCCGGCACAGGGGTCGCCGTAGCGAAGATTGTCGGCGAGGGTGCTGGTGAACAGAAAACCCTCCTGGGGAACCATGGCGACCTCGCCGCGCAGATCGCTCAGAGGCAGGCTGTTGACATCCACTCCATCCAGAAACAACTGGCCGTCAGGAACGGGCACCATTCGGCCGAAAGCACGGGCGAGTGTTGTCTTGCCGCATCCCACGGCACCGACCACGGCTACCAGTTCGCCGGGTTCAATGCAGAAATCAATGCCGTTCAGGGTGTCGCGCTCGGCACCCTCGTAACGGATGCGCAGGCCCCGAGCTTCGAGCCGACCGCGCCGTTGCTGCTCAGCTGCAATCGGTTCGTTGCCATCACGGATGGACGGCTGGCGTTGGAGCAGTTCCTCCACCCGTTCCAGGCTCACCTGTCCTGTTTGGAATGTGTTGAGGGTGAAGCCCAGCAGCGCCGTGGGGAAGACCAGCTGCTGCACATAGAAGACGAGCGCGACGAGCCCGCCGGTGGTCAGGCTGCCGTCGGTGAGCTTGCCGCTGCCGAGGGCCAGCAGCAACAGAAGAGAGATGGAGGACAACCCCTCCAGGAGGGGGAAAAGCGTGCTTCGGGTTCGCGCAAGACGGATGGCGCTGTTTCGGTAACTGCGGTTGCGTTGCGCAAACGCCTGCTGCTCGGATGCTTCCTGGCCGTAAATCTTGATCGCACCGATGCCGGAGAGGTCCTCCTGAATCAGATCGCTGAGTCCGGACAGATCTTCCTGTTGACGTCGTTGCTGCTTCATCATTCGGCCGCCGAACAGGCGCACCACCGTGAGCATCACTGGATAGGGCCCAATGGCAGCCAGGGTCAGCCAGGGGTCAATCGTCAACATGGCTGGCAGCGTCAGGCTGTAGGCCAGCAGGGTGTTGGTCAGGCTCAGGACCGCAAACCCCAGCAAACGGCGGATGTTCTCCACATCGCTGGTGGCGCGGTTGATCACATCCCCACTGCCGGTGGTCTGCACCCAGGACGGTTCCTGCCGCAGCATGTGATCGAACAGTCTCTGCCGGAGCTCAACCTCCACCTGGCGGCCGACACCGAACACCAACTGCCGGGACAACAACCGCACTGCTCCCATGGTGGTTGCCAGCAGCACGATCCAAGCGGCCTGGTTCAGAACGCGGTCATAGGCAAAACCGACCTGCAGTTCATCGATGACCCGGCGCACCTCCATCGGGATGGTGACACTGAGCACGTTGACCACCACCAGGGCGATCGCACCGAAGATGACAGTTCTGCGGTGGGGACGCAGATAGCGGCCGATCAGCTCCAGGCGCATGGCCGCCATGCGATTTCCGATCAGGGCAGGCCAACCTAGGTGGGTGTGGTCCTCCCCGGATGCCTGATTCCCCGTCCGAGTCAACCCAGAGTCATCCCCTCCATGGGACGGACCGTGATCTGATCGATCGCCTGCTGGCCTGTGAAGCCCCCGGTGATTCTGAATTGACGGAATTGGCGCGCCTGCTGATTCGCTATGAGGGTTTTCCCGGAGCTGATGACCTGCAGCAGGACATGCAGCGATTGCTGACCCTGTGGTCCCTCAGCCGGGACGAGCTCAACAATCAGGCTCGAGCGTTGTGGACCAGGGGATTCCGACCCGGTGCCGCAGCCTCGGACGCCGTCGGTTCCGGCTTCGACACCAGCGAGGCCAGCGACGGCTGAATCTGGTCAGCTGCGCCCTTCGCGGGGATAGTGGGTGTCCATGGGCTCATTGCGCTTCATGTCCCCTGCCACTCCCTCCTGGTCCGGCCTGCTGGAGCTGCTGCTGTGCGGTGAAACCCTTTCCGCTGCTCAGGCAACGGACCTGATGCAGGCCTGGTTATCGGAGTCCCTAACGCCCGTCCAGACCGGTGCCTTTCTGGCTGGCCTCCGGGCCAAGGGGATGGAGGCAGAAGAACTGGCGGCGATGGCAGCGGTGTTGCGGGAGGCCTGCCCGCTGCCCTGTGCCAGGCCCGATCGTTTTCTGGTGGACACCTGTGGCACGGGCGGCGATGGTGCCGACACCTTCAACATCTCCACCGCTGTTGCCTTCACCGCCGCCGCCTGCGGCGTGGAGGTGGCGAAGCACGGCAACCGCAGTGCCAGTGGAAAGGTCGGTTCCGCCGATGTGCTGGAGGGGCTGGGCCTCAATCTCAAGGCTCCGCTGCAGACGGTCGTCGAGGCGATTCCAGCGGCGGGCGTCACATTCCTCTTCGCTCCGGCCTGGCATCCGGCCCTGGTGAACCTGGCCCCTTTGCGACGCAGCCTGGGTGTCCGCACGGTGTTCAACCTGCTCGGCCCTCTGGTTAATCCGTTGAGACCCCAAGCACAGGTGCTGGGGGTGGCCAGGAAAGATCTTCTCGATCCCATGGCTGGAGCCCTGCAACGTCTCGGTCTGGAGCGTGCGGTGGTCGTCCACGGCGCCGGAGGGCTGGATGAGGCATCGCTGGCTGGTCCCAATGACCTGCGTCTGATCGAAGCAGGCACCATTCGCTCGCTCCAGCTTTCTTCTGAAGAACTCGGGCTGGTCACTGCGGATCTGGAGGCTCTGAAAGGCGGAGACCTGCAGTGCAACCAGACCATTCTCCAGCAGGTGCTGCAGGGCCAAGCTGAACCAGCGCAGCGTGATGTGGTCGTGCTGAACACGGCTCTGGTGCTTTGGGCTGCTGGGGTCGACATGGATCTGTCCAGCGCCGCTACCCGAGCCGCCCAGAGCCTGGATCAGGGCCTTCCCTGGACGCGGTTGGAGACCCTGCGCGAACACCTGACTCGCTGAAATGGAGAATGAGGAGTGATGACTGTCAGCTTGTTGGCCTGATGCCCCACTCTTCATCACGTCAGGCTCATCTCGTGTTGGCCGATGGCACCGTCCTCACGGGAGAGGCGTTCGGGCACCGCGGCTCCGTGGTGGGTGAGGTTGTGTTCAACACCGGTATGACCGGTTATCAGGAGGTGATCACCGACCCGTCCTACGCAGGACAGCTGGTCACCTTCACGTATCCGGAACTGGGAAACACCGGTGTCAACGGGGATGATCAGGAGGCGGAGCGTCCCCATGCCAAGGGTGTGATCGCTCGTCAGTTGGCTCCTCAAGCCAGCAACTGGCGCTGCTCCGAATCCTTGGAATGTTGGATGGATCGCCATGGACTGGTGGGTATTTGCGGTGTCGATACCCGTGCGTTGGTGCGTCGTCTTCGCGATGGCGGAGCCATCAATGGTGTGATCAGCAGTGATGGACGGTCCCCCGTTGATCTGCTGGACGAGGTTCGTCGTGCCCCGAGCATGGAGGGCCTGAATCTGGCAAGCCAGGTCAGCACCAAGGAGCCTTATGAATGGTCGTCACCTTGCCGCGTCAGCTTTGATCAGCGGCTGAAACAGCGTCCCGACCATCCCTACCGGGTGGTCGCCATCGACTTCGGCATCAAGCAAGCGATCCTGGATCGACTGGTTGCCCATGGCTGTGCGGTCACTGTTCTGCCGTCGAATGCGGATCTGGAGATGGTGATGTCGCACCAGCCCGAGGGTGTTTTCCTCTCGAATGGACCTGGTGATCCGGCCGCTGTGGACAGTGGCATCGACCTGGCCCGTGCACTGCTCGAGATCTCCAACCTTCCCTTGTTTGGCATCTGTCTTGGCCATCAGATCCTGGGCCTCGCCCTGGGGGGGCGCACCTTCAAGCTCGGCTATGGCCACCGTGGTCTGAACCATCCCTGCGGTACGAGCGGCCAGCTGGAGATCACCAGCCAGAACCACGGCTTCGCACTCTCTGCGGACTCATTGCCGGAGACGACGGTCGAGGTCACCCACCTCAATCTCAACGACCGCACCGTTGCGGCGTTTCAGCATCGCCATCAACCGGTGTTTGGCGTTCAGTACCACCCGGAGGCCAGCCCTGGCCCCCACGATGCTGATCACCATTTCGGCCGCTTCGTTGCGTTGATGGCGGATCGTCGGGACTGAAGTGGTTGACAACCGTCAGCATCACTACACTTCGAGTCGAGATTGCATGGGGAGACTGGTCCCATCAGTGAACTACAGCGATTGACGGTCTCCCTGCGCGGTGGCTTTGAACAGCAGAACGGTTGTCTGGTGTTTCATTTCACCGGCCAATTGGATGCTTACTCCGAGAAGCAGTTCATGGAGTACGTCCTCGACGTGCTGAAGGCCGGCAATCTCCCCGCCGTGATCGATCTCAGCAAGATCGATTTCCTCGACTCGTCAGGATTGGGCGCCCTTGTCCAACTTGCAAAGCAGTGCACCGATGCCAAACGGGCGTTTTCCCTTGTCGGGAACTCCCGTGTGATGCAGACCGTGAAACTCGTGCGTCTGGAGGAGTTTCTGCATCTGGCCCAGGATCTGCCATCGGCCCTCAGCAACCTGGCGGCTTGAGCGACTGGATCCAGGGGCAGACCATCGGCGCCTGTGCTGGTGATCTCGGTCCGCTCCAGCTGGCGTGGTTGGGTGACGCGGTCTGGGAGTTGCACCAACGCCTGCGTTTCTGCCGGTCACCCGGTCGCGCTGATGTTCTTCATCGTGCTGTTGTTGCCAGGGTCTGTGCCGAGGCTCAGGCTGAGGCCCTTGGACAGCTTGATCCCCTGCTGAGCGAGCAGGAGCGGGATCTGGTGCGTCGCGGCCGCAATCGTGCAGGGCGCGGACCCAAGCGATCCGACGCAGCGATTTATGGACTCGCCACAGGGTTTGAGACAATGGTGGGCTGGCTGTATTTGAACGACCCAGCGCGCCTGGCGGAGCTTCTCGATCACCTGGATCAGGCCGGCAACCTCTCAACATCCTCCACACCTCGCCCATGAGCCCTCGCTTTGAACGCCGTTCCGGCGGTTCGTCCAGGACTGGACGACCGGGGCGCAGCGACCGACGTCGTCCTGATGTCGATGCTGATGCCGATGCTGGCCGCCGCGCGTGGAATCGAGAGGCGCCGGTTCGCCGGGGGCGCATGGATGAGCGACGCCGGGGGCGCTCCGATGATGAGCAGCGTGCCCGCCCCGATCGCGGTGATCGTGGAGGCCGTGGACGCTTCATGGCAGACCGGCGTCCTGAACGATCTGAGCGCCTGCAGGGGCGTTTCGATGATCAACGTCGCGACGAACGGTCGTACCAACGCCGTGATGACCGGCGCAGCGATCGCCGCGGCGATCATCTCCAGGGCGACCGGCGCGGTGATCGGCGTCCCTCGTTTCAACGGGAGCGTTCGCGCCTCCCGTTCCGGGATCGTCCGCAGCACAAAGCGGAGGGCGAGGCTGCTGCCGCCACCCCCCCAGCTGATGATCTGGTATGGGGACGCCATGCAGCGCTCGCAGCCCTGGAAGCCGGCAGACCGATCCATCGCATCTGGTGCACTCCTGAAATGCGAAGTGCCGCCAAGTTTCTGCAATTGCTTCGCGATGCCAAGGCCTCCGGCGTGCTGGTGGAGGAGGTCACCTGGGCTCGATTGGGACAGATCACCGGAGGATCGGTGCACCAGGGCATTGCACTGCAGACAGCAGCTGCGGAGACGATTGATCTGGACACTTTGATCGAAGGTTGCTCTGATCTGGGGGAACCGCCACTGCTGCTGGCCCTGGACGGGGTCACGGATCCCCACAATCTCGGCGCGGTGGTCCGCTCGGCCGAGGCGATGGGTGCCCATGGTGTGGTGTTGCCTCAGCGACGCAGTGCCGGCCTGACGGGTTCGGCGGCAAAGGTGGCAGCAGGCGCCCTGGAACACCTGCCCGTGGCGCGGGTGGTGAACCTGAATCGCTCCCTCGAAAAGCTCAAGGATGCTGGGTATCGGGTGATTGGCCTGGCGGGAGAAGGTGATGTGACCCTGCCTGATGCGGATCTCAGTGGGCCGCTGGTGCTGGTGACCGGTTCGGAGGATCAGGGGCTGTCTCTGTTAACGCGTCGCCACTGCGACCAGTTGGTGCGGATTCCCCTGCGGGGCGTGACGCCAAGCCTGAATGCATCCGTGGCCACAGCGCTCTGCGTGTACGAGGTGGCGCGTCGCAACTGGATGAAGGACATTCACGGTCAAGCCCCGTCGCCGCCGCTTCAGCGGGCGCGCATGGCTGGCCAGCGTGACGATGTCCTGTCTGCGAAGGCTGATGACACGGCGCTACCCGAGCAGCGGATTGAACTGGAGCTCGAACGCCGTGATCGAGCTGCAGAACGCGATTTTGATCAGAGCATCCAGCTTTCTCCCTGAGATGACCGTGTTATTTGGCCGGGTCGGTGCAAAATGCCTTTACATCACATGAGCTCCATGAGCCCTCTGATCCGGCCGCTGCGCAGCCTCGCCAATGGTGTCGGTTTGGCTTGGTGGGCCCGTGTCGAGACCACCGGGCCCGATGTCACCTACTGGTTCGGCCCATTCCTCACCCGCCAAGGACTGGAACATGAGCTGCCGACCTTCCTGGAGGACGTGGGCTCAGAGCAGCCCCAGTCCATGCGTCATACCCTGCTGCGCACCCGTCGCGGCGAACCGTTAACCATCGCTGCCGAGGGTTGATCCTGCGGCTGATAGCGTCGCTCCTGCAATCGATCGCAGTTTCATGACGATCAGCGCGTGGCGTCGGCAACTGCAGGCCGGCGAGGTCTCGTCCCGGGAGCTCGTCGATGAGCATCTTCAGCGTCTGGAGCGTTCGGAGCCCTCGCTGAATGCGTTTGTGCAGGTGACGGCTGACCGGGCCCGCGCTGACGCTGACCGTGTCGACCGGGCCCGCGCCGCCGGCGAGGACCTTGGGCCTCTGGCGGGTCTGCCGCTGGCGATCAAAGACAATCTCTGCACCCGCGGAGTCCGCACCACCTGTTCGAGTCGAATGCTCGAACAGTTCGTGCCGCCCTACGAATCCACTGTCACCGATCGGCTGTGGGGCGCTGGAGCGGTGTTGGTCGGTAAGACCAACCTGGATGAATTCGCCATGGGAGGCTCCACCGAGACATCGGCGTTTGGTGCCACCAAAAACCCCTGGAACACCGGCCATGTTCCCGGTGGAAGTTCCGGAGGTAGTGCGGCGGCTGTGGCTTCCGGCAGTTGTGTTGCCTCCCTTGGCTCGGATACGGGCGGCTCGATCCGCCAACCGGCGTCCTTCTGTGGCGTTGTCGGATTGAAGCCCACCTACGGCAGGGTCAGCCGTTGGGGATTGGTTGCCTTTGCCAGTTCCCTTGATCAGGTCGGTCCCTTTGCCGGATCGGTGGCGGATACAGCCGAGCTGCTTCAGGTGATCGCCGGCCATGATCCGCGCGACTCCACCTGTTTGAAAGCTGACGTCCCCGATTACACCGAGGGCCTGAACACATCCATCAAGGGATTGAAGGTCGGCATCATCCGCGAATGCTTTGACGCCGAAGGGCTTGATCCCGAAGTCAAGGCCTCCGTTCAGGCTTCCGCTGCCCAGCTGGAGGCTCTCGGTGCCGAACTGGTGGATGTGAGCTGTCCGCGCTTCAACGACGGCATCGCCACGTATTACGTGATCGCACCGTCGGAAGCCTCCGCCAATCTGGCCCGTTACGACGGCGTCAAGTACGGCTTCCGGGCTGAAGATGCCGAAAGCCTGGCTGCCATGACCTCCCGCAGTCGCGCCGAAGGTTTCGGAGCCGAGGTGCAGCGCCGGATTCTGATCGGCACCTATGCCCTCTCCGCCGGCTACGTGGATGCCTACTACAAAAAGGCCCAGCAGGTGCGCACACTGATTCGTCGCGACTTCGATGCGGCGTTCCAGCAGGTGGATGTTCTGCTCACACCAACGGCTCCATCCACAGCGTTCAAGACCGGCGCCCATGCCGATGACCCGTTGGCCATGTATCTGGCCGACCTGCTCACCATCCCCGTGAACCTGGCGGGCCTGCCGGCGATCAGCGTTCCCTGCGGATTCAGTGCTGCGGGGCTCCCTATCGGGATGCAGCTGATCGGCAATGTGCTCGACGAGTCGCGATTGTTGCGGGTGGCCCATCAGTACGAACAGGCTGCGGACGTCTTCGCGAGGCGCCCTGAGGCCGACCTGGTGCCCTGATCCACCACATCTGGTGCTCAAGCTATTGATCGCACGCTTGATCTTGCGTTAGGTCCTAGTCTGAGGGCATGGCATTCGTTCCACTTCACAACCACAGCGACTACAGCCTGCTGGATGGTGCGTCGCAATTGCCGGCCATGG
>CAJWIC010000024.1 GCA_913040905.1 uncultured Synechococcus sp.
GGCGGACAAGTTCTACATCGTGTTGATGGTGTTCCTGATCGCCCAGTACTGGGTGAGCAGTGACCCTGTGAGCAGTGGTCCGCTGGCGGACGTGGCATCAGCCATCCGCATGGACATCGAAACGCGGGCGGAACGCATCACGCTTCTGGCCACCGGCATTTACGTGGCCAACACGGTGCCGGCCATTTTGCTGGGGATGCTGGCCGGCGTCTGGGCGGATCGCTGGCCCAAACGCCGGGTGATGGTGGCCTCCAACGCCATGCGCGCCCTGCTGGTGCTGTTGGCACCGTTCTGCCTGGTACCGGGCCCGTTGTTTCTGGGGCTGAGCTGGGGCTACTGGGCCCTGCTGGTGATGACCTTTTTCGAATCGGTGCTGACCCAGTTCTTTGCACCGGCGGAGCAGGCTGCGATTCCCCTCCTCGTGCCACGGGAGCTGCTGCTGGCTGCCAATTCCCTTTATCAGGCCACCAGCATGGCGGCCACGATCGTGGGCTTCGCCCTGGGGGAGCCGATTCTGAGGTTGCTGAATGGCGCCTTTCTCCAACTCGGCCTCGCCGGAGGTGAGTTTCTGCTGCTGCCCTTCTGCTACGGGCTGGCCGCGGTATGCCTGAGCACGATCCAGATGCGGGAAGCGCCAAGGAAAACGGGGGATGTCGGCCTTCTCGAAGAGGTCCGAGAAGGGTTGCAGGTGTTGGTGAAACGCCCAACGGTGCGTCGGGCCATGCGCAACCTGGTGTTGCTCTACAGCCTGCTGGCTGCCATGTATGTGCTGGCCATCAGCCTGGCCGGCTCGATCAACAGCCTCGGCCCCACCGGCTTCGGCAGCCTGCTCGCCATGAGCGGACTCGGCATGGCCATCGGAGCCGTGCTCACGGCGCAGGTCGGCCACCGGATCAGTCGTCATCACCTCGGAGCCACCGGTCTGGCCACCATCACCTTCTGCCTCGTGATGCTGGGGCAGTTGCAGGGTCGATTGCTGATCACCCTGTTGCTCTGCACCGTCCTGGGCATCGGGGCCGCACTGGTGGCGATTCCTGCCCAGACCACCCTGCAGGAGGACACGCCGGAACGAGAGCGGGGCCGGGTGTTCGGACTGCAGAACAATCTGATCAACATCGCCCTGAGCCTGCCGCTGGTGCTGGCCGGCACGCTGGTGAGCAGCGTCGGTCTTGAACCGGTCCTGCTGTTGCTGGCTGCGATGGCCCTCGTGGCGGCAGTGCTCGAACGCCCCTGGAAGCGCTGCTAATTTGCCTGTTCGCCTGAGGAGGGCAGTCACGCTTGGTGCAGATTGCCTGGTTGGGGAAGAAAGCACCGTTCTGCGGGAACGTCTCCTACGGCCTCAGTACGACAGAGGCACTGCGGCAGCGGGGGCATCAGACCCACTTCATTCATTTCGATAACCCCCGCAATCCCGAAAGCGGCGAGACGTCATTGCTGGCCAACGATCCGGACGTCAGCCTGCCGTATCTGGTCAAATCGCAGGTTTACACCATCCCCTCCCCAGGGGCGCAGCGGGAGCTGCGGGACTCCCTGGAACGGCTGAAGCCGGACATCGTCCACGCCAGCCTCACTCTCTCCCCCCTTGATTTCCGCCTGCCGGACCTCTGCCAGCAGCTTGGTGTGCCACTGGTGGCCACCTTTCACCCCCCCTTCGATGCGGGGCTGCGCAACATCACCGCTGGCACCCAGCAGCTCACGTATCAGCTTTATGCCCCTGCCCTGGCGCGTTACGACCGGGTGATCGTGTTCTCTCAGCTGCAGGCCGATGTACTGGTCCGCCTCGGTGTGCCGGAGCAGCGCCTGGTGGTGATTCCCAATGGTGTGGACACGGAATGCTGGGCCCCTGCCACCCCGGGCACCAGCAGCCCGACCCTTCAACGGGTGCGCGAACGGCTTGGCTCCCAGCGGATCTTTCTGTACATAGGACGGCTGGCCACTGAGAAAAACGTCGAAGCGCTGTTGCGGGCCTGGCGACTCACCTCACCGTTCGGTTGCCGACTGGTGATCGTGGGCGACGGCCCCCTGCGCAGCGGGCTGATGAACCAGTTCGGTGATGCAGACGCGCTGTGGTGGGGCTATGAACCCGATCTCGCTACCCGGGCTGCGCTGCTGCAGTGCGCCGAGGTCTTCATTCTGCCCAGCCTCGTCGAGGGATTGTCCCTGGCGTTGCTGGAAGCGATGGCCAGCGGCACCGCCTGCGTGGCCACCGATGCCGGTGCCGATGGCGAGGTGCTGGAGGGTGGAGCCGGGATCGTCCTGAGCACGCAGGGGGTCACCACGCAGCTGCGCACACTTTTGCCAGTGCTGCGGGACCAGCCGGTGCTCACCGCGGAGCTGGGGCGGCGGGCCCGCCAGCGAGCCCTGGAGCGCTACACGATCAGCCGCAACATCGACGCCATCGAAGCGCTCTACGGCTCTCTGATCTGTACCGGTCAGCGGGCGGCCTGAGTCAGGCCAGTTCTCTGCTGCGCTCGGCAGCGGCGATGACCGCCTCCATGAAGGCGGATCGGGCTCCAGCCCGTTCCAGAGCCCGCACTCCCGCAATGGTGGTGCCGCCGGGGGAGGTGACCATGTCCTTCAACGAGGCGGGGTGCAGCTGGCGCTGATCCAACAGCGCTGCCGTCCCGGCCAGGGTGCGATGGGCCAGACGATGGGCCAGATCCCGCGGCAGGCCAGCCGCCACCGCACCATCCGCCATCGCTTCAGCCATCAGAGCCACAAAGGCCGGGCCAGAGGAGGTCAGGGCAAGAAAAGCATCGAGCTTTGCTTCAGGCAGCTCCAGAACTTCACTGACACCGGCGAACAATGCACGCACCTGCAGCCGCTGCTCAGTGCTGATCGCCTCTCCCCAGGCCAGGGCCGTCAGCCCTTGCCCCACCAAGGCTGGAGTGTTCGGTACCGCGCGCACCACCCGGTGGCCAGGGAAGAGTCGCTGCAGGCGATCCAAACTGACACCGGCCAGAACCGACACCAACAGGGGGTGGTTGTGCACGGCGGGTACGGCCGCTGCAATTCCGTCAACCTGCTGCGGTTTGACGGCCAGCAACTGCACTGGAGCAGACCAGACTTGCTGCGCCTCGGAGCGGTCAGACGGGTGGATCGATACGGCCTCAAAGGCCCCCTGGCGCAAACGATCTGCAGTAGCGGCCGTCCCTACCACCGCCAGCACCTGATCAGCCGAGAACGCCTTGCTGCTCAACAGTGGCTCCACCAGGGCCTGGGCCATCCGGCCCAGGCCGATCACACCGAGGGAAGGAACCACAGGAGTTGGACTCAAAGGGCTGTGGCGCCCCAGGCGGGGGACGGAGCCGCAGCGGCCTCCTGCTGTTGCTCTGCTTCCGCATCACGGCTCACCACCGTGGGGGTGGAGGCCTCATCGTGGCTGGTGTTGGTCACGGTGACGCAACTGGGGGCAAACAGGAAGATGCTTTCGCCCACTCGCTCCTGGTGACCGTCGATGGCGAAGGTGCCACCGGCCACGAAATCCACCGCACGCTGGGCCTGGTCAGGCTCCATCATCGTGAGGTTGAGGATGACGGTCTTGCGCTCTCGCAAGGCCTGAATCGCCCGGGGCATTTCATCGAAGCTGCGGGGCTCCATCAGATTGACTTCAGCAGCGGCGGTGCTGATGCCAGGCATGCCGATCACGTTAGAGCCAGAGAAGTTATCGCCCAGATCGAAGGGGTTGCTGTCGCCGATGGTGGCAAGGGCCCCACCATCAGCCTGGCTGGCCCGCTGATCCTGTTCGGGCTGATCATCGTCGTAAACCAGATCATCAAGATCGCCATCGAGGTAGTCGTCACCAGCGACGACGGCACGCAGGCGGGAAATCAGCGACACCTTGAAACTCCTTTCGGGCTGAGACGTAAGGGGAAGTCCTCGCGTCGGGACCACCCTCTCCTTGAATAACGTTTCAGCGAGGTCTCAGCAAGTCATCCAGCCGTTGGTGATGCTGTTGGCCGAGGTCCAAAGAGCACGGATCCAAGACGCAGCCAGGTGCTGCCCGCCGCGGCCGCTTCATGCCAGTCGCCACTCATCCCCATCGAGCACTCGCCCAGCTCCAGCTGATCGGCCAGCTCGCGGCATTCCCTGAACAGGGCCCGTCGGTCGTCTGCTTCGCAACCCATCGGGGCCATGGTCATCAGGCCAACCACACTCATCGATGGCAGAGATCGCAGCTCGGACCAGGCAGAGAGCAGCTCGTCCCGCAGGAAACCGCCTTTGTTGGCATCGGGCCGCAGCTTCACCTGCAGCAGCACCTCCGGCCGTTGCCCTTCCTCGCCAGCGATCCGCGACAGTCGCTGCGCCAGCGGCAGGGAGTCCACGGAATGAATCACCGGAAAGGCACGCACCACGGATCGCACCTTGTTGCTCTGCAATCGGCCGATGAAATGCCATCGCAAGGACAGATCCGCCAACAACTCCTGCTTCGGACGTGCCTCCTGCACACGACTTTCTCCGAAGTCCCGCTGGCCGCCATCCGCCAACGCACGGATCGCCTCGGCAGGGTGCCCTTTGCTGACGGCCAGCAGCCGCGCCGTGGTCGGCAGTTCCGCCTGCAAAGCGGTCCAGCGATCAAGGAGGGGGCCTGACAAGGCTCAGCCGTCAGATGAAGGTTTGATCAAACAGCTGCTGCCAGTTTTCGAGCTCCTCTGAGCCAGCACGTTGGCAGCGCTGCAGGTTGACGTCGGCATGGTGACGGGCATCCCCGTAGGGAATCACCTCGAATTGCGCCCCGCGGGGCTGCAGAGTCACCAGAAAAAACATGCGCTGGGCATACAGCGTGGCGTAGATGTCCCGACCTTCACCGGCCGGTGACACCCGGTACAACATTCCGAAGGTGGGGTGGTTGAGATAACGCTCGGCAGCCATGGATGCAGCCTCCATCACAAAGCACCGTACCGAGTCCTCAGACCCAGAACGGCAAAGAGACTCAGTAAAGCCAGTGCATTCAACAGCGGAGCCGGACGCTCGTCCGGAAGCCGGAAGCCTGCAGGACCCGAAACCAGGCCGCCGCGAGCCACCAGAGCATCGGCTCCCTGTTCCGCCCGCAGGAGGATGTTGGCCAGCAGCCGTTCCCCTACGGCCAGCACTAGCCCAAAGGATGCCTTGAACCCCAGACGCCGCAGGTTGACGGCCCGACTGGCCAGGGAACGCAGAAGATTCTGCAATTCCTCCTGCACCAGAGGCAGGAAACGCAACGCCAGCAACAGCTGAAATCCCAACCGGTCCATCGGCAGGCCGAGACGGTTCAGGGGCGCCAGCCACCAACTCAGGGCCCACACCAGGTCCTCAGGCGGCGTGCTGATCAACACCAGATTGACGCTATGGATCACGGTGAAGATCAGCGTGGACGTGCGCAGTCCCAACAGCAGCGAGGCCCGGTCCACCGAGAGCGGTCCCAGCTCGAACACCACCCAGGACGGGCCCTGGGGCAAGGCATCCGGCAGTTCCTGAGGGTCCCGCAACGCCAACGCCGCGGGCGGATCAGCGGCAGGCAGCAGCATCGACAGGGTCCCGACCGCCAGAGCCAGTAGCGCCAGGACCACCAGGGAACGCCACCAGATCCTGCGGGGCAGACCACTGATCAGGGTGAGCAGGAGCAGTCCCAGCACCAGAGCAACACGCCACAGCGGTCCCGCCAGCACTGGTGTGAGCAGAAACACCAGGGACCAGGCCAGCTTCAGACGGGCATCCAGTCGACGCAGCCAGCCCTCACGCCCGTCGACGTACTGCCCCATCGGGATCTGCCGCAGCCAGTCCATGGATCAGCTCTGGCGGTTCTGCTGGCGCACCATGTCCCGTTCGGCATCGCGCTGCTGCTTGCCACGCCAGTACAGCTTCACCGGAGTGCCATCGAAACCGAGACCCTCCCGGATCTGACGCTCGACATAGCGGCGGTACGTGTCACCAAAGAGCTTCGGGTCGTTGACAAACAGCGTGAAGCTGGGGGGGCGGCTGGCCACCTGAGTGCCGTAGTAAAGGCGCCCCTGGCGGCCGCCGCGGGTGGTAGGGGGGCTGCGCCAGCTCAGGGCCTCCTTGAGCACTTCATTGACCACGGAAGTGCTGACGCGCCGGCGATGCTGCTCCACCGCCAGGGATGCCAAGGCAAAAATGCTGTCCACCCGCTGACCGGTTAGGGCCGAGGTGAACAGCATCGGTGCCCAGTCGAGGAAATAGAGCTTGGCGCGGAGCTCCTTCTCCATGGCGGTCATGGTGTGACTGTCCTTCTCCACCGCATCCCATTTGTTCACCACCACCACACAGGCGCGACCGTCCTCCTCGATCCGCCCCGCCAGGCGCTGATCCTGTTCGGTGACGCCATCAAGGGCATCGATCACCAGCACGCAGACGTCACTGCGATCAATCGCTTTGAAACTGCGGTTGATGCCGAAGAATTCAGGTCCGTAGTTAACACTCCGCCGCCGGCGGATTCCAGCTGTGTCGACCAGCCGCCAGGGGCGATTCTCGCGAACGATATTGGTGTCAATGGTGTCCCGGGTGGTGCCGCGAATCGGGCTCACGATCGCCCGCTGTTCACCACAGATGGCATTGAGCAGACTGGATTTGCCGACGTTCGGTCGTCCGATGATTGCCATCTGGATCGGCTCTTCCTCTTCCCCCTCTTGGTCTTTGGGAGGAAGAAAGGTCAGCACCTGATCCAGCAGATCCCCGGTACCGACACCATGGATGGCTGAGATTGGATGGGGTTCACCCAGTCCAAGGCTCCAGAACTCAGCCGCCATTGCCAGACCCTGCTCCGGCGACTCGCATTTGTTGACGGCCAGCAGCGTCGGACAAGGACGACTGCGCAGGAACTCCGCGATGGATTCATCCGCAGCCGTGATGCCCTGCTGGCCATCGACGATCACCACCGCAACACTGGCTTCCTCCATGGCCAGAGCCGCCTGCTCGCGGATCTCCGGCAGAAATTCGCTGTCGTCATCGAACACCAGGCCGCCGGTGTCGACCACCTTGAACTCACGGTCGCCCCAGTAACCATCCTGATAGGTGCGGTCACGGGTGACGCCGGGCTCGTCATGCACAATCGCCTCACGACTGCGGCACAACCGGTTCACCAGGGTCGACTTGCCGACATTGGGGCGTCCGATGATCGCAACGACAGGACGCGCCAAGGGAGTGGAGCTCCGATCAATCCTTGACCCTACAGACCCGTTGTCACCGGACGGTTCAAGCCACCGGCAGGTCGCCGGGATGTCCAGCGACCGGATCGAGGGGCACCGGCAGCTCGGGAGCCAGCGGACCCTGCTCCACCAGCGGTGCCTCCCGCTGAGCCAGCCAGGCCAGCAACCAGCTCACGGCGGTGGCACGGCGGGTCCGTCGCGGATAGAGCTCACCGATGCGGTAACCCTGAAACTGCAGTTGCTGTTTCAACAATTGCTTGTGCTGCTTCGGGATCGATCGGGTCAGACGCACCGAGGCGGGTCGTTCAGCAATCACCTGCGGCCCCTGAGGAAAAGCCTCCACCCAGTCGCGGGGTGTCTCAGGACCTGCTTTCCACACACCGTCTGAGTCGATGTACCCCAGACGCTCCCAGATCCGCTCACAGACGAAACGGTCGCTGCAACGGTCCTCAAGGATCTGCAGGAGCAATGCTCGACTGAGGGGCCAGAGGTCAGTCACGTGAGTCGGCAGCATGGTGATCATGCTCGCCTCCGTTCCACTGCAGCTTTCCGGGTCCGGCACAGCGCGGCGGCTCGAGTGCCGCGTGCTGCAGTCCCCCCTGGCCGGTGTCAGCGACCGGGTGTTCCGGCAGCTGGTGCGCCGCTGGGCGCCGAATGCGCTGCTGTTCACCGAGATGGTGAATGCCACCAGCCTTGAGCTGGGCTTCGGGCGCGGCAAGGTGGAAGAGCTCAGTCAAGAGCAGGGGCCGATCGGCGTGCAGCTGTTCGATCACCGCCCGGACGCCATGGCAGAAGCGGCCCGCCGGGCGGAAGAGGCTGGGGCGTTCCTGATCGACATCAATATGGGTTGCCCGGTGCGCAAGATCGCCCGCAAGGGCGGAGGATCGGGCCTGATCCGTGATCCCGATCTCGCCAGCCGGATCATCGAGGCCGTGGCCCGTGCCGTGCGGTTGCCCGTCACCGTGAAGACTCGACTCGGCTGGTGCGGCAGTGACGCCGACCCTGAGACCTGGTGCCGGCAATTGCAGGATGCCGGTGCGCAGCTGCTCACCCTGCACGGACGAACCCGCGACCAGGGGTTCAAGGGCAAGGCCGACTGGGCTGCCATCGCCGCGGTCAAGCGGACCCTCACGATCCCGGTGATTGCCAACGGCGACATCAACACTCCTGAGGATGCCCAGCGCTGCCTGGCCGAGACCGGCGCCGACGGCGTCATGGTCGGTCGCGGAACCATGGGAGCCCCCTGGCTGGTGGGGCAGATCGATGCGGCGCTCAAGGGCCTGCCGGTCCCTGCCACCCCAGGCCCCGCAGCCCGTCTGGCCCTGGCCCGGGAGCAGCTGCTGGCCCTGGTGGAGGCCCGCGGAGACCACGGACTGCTGATCGCCAGAAAGCACATGGGCTGGACCTGCACTGGCTTCCCAGGAGCGCCGCAGTTGCGCCATGCCCTGATGCGCGCGACCACTCCGCAGGACGCCCTAGCGTTACTGGAGAACCAACGCCTGGCCCTGGAGTGAGCCTGTTGCTGCTGCTCTGGCCGCTGGCGTTGATCCAGCGACCGGAGGCGGAGTCTCCGCTCTGGGCCCGACGCAGCCTGATCCTGTTGATCAGCGCCCTGACCCTTCGCTATCTGCACTGGCGCTGCACCGCCAGCCTCAATCTCGACAGCCCTGTTTCCACCGGCCTGAGCGGCCTGTTACTGCTGGCGGAGAGCTGGCTGCTGATCACCGGTCTGCTGCCGCTGTGGCTGGCCTGGCGCCGCTTCCCTGATCGACGGGTAGACGTCCAGACACGCCATCGGGACTGGCAGGCCTCGAACTGGAGGCCCCATGTGGATGTTCTGGTGCCCACCTGCGGCGAGCCATTGGCAGTGCTGCAACGATCGCTCCTGGGCTGCACGCAGCAGAGCTATCCCCACACCACTGTCTGGGTGCTCGACGACAGCGGCCGTAACGAGGTGAGGCAGCTGGCCAAGCGACTGGGCTGCCGCTACAGGCATCGACACGAACGGCGGCATGCCAAGGCGGGCAATCTCAATGCCGGCCTCCGTGGCTGTCATGGCGAGCTGGTGGCGGTGTTCGATGCGGACTTCATCCCTCAGCACCGCTTCCTGGAGCTCTGCATCGGCTTTCTGCAGGAGCCCGACGTGGCGCTGCTGCAGACCCCGCAAGCGTTCATCAATGCAGATCCGGTAATGCGCAACCTGCGGATGGAATCGTGGCTGCTGCCGGATGAGGAGAGCTTTTACCGCTGGATCGAACCGGTGCGGGACGGCTGGGGAGCCGTGGTCTGCGCCGGCACCGCTTTTCTCGTGCGCCGACGCGCCCTCGATCAGGTGGGTGGCTTCGTTGAGGGTGCTCTTTCGGAGGACTTCGTCACCGGAATCGCCCTGCGCGAGCAGGGCTGGAGGTTGCTCTACCTGCAGCAGAAACTCAGTGCTGGACTCGCCGCAGAATCCATGGCGGACTTTGTGCGGCAGCGGCAACGCTGGGCCAACGGCACCCTGCAGAGCCTGCGCCTGCCCCAGGGGCCTCTGCGAGCCCACGGCCTCAGCCTGGGCCAACGGCTGGCCTACCTGGAAGGCGTGGTCCACTGGCTGAACAACCTGCCCCGGTTGGTGCTGATGCTGATGCCACTGAGCTATGGCCTGCTCGGCATCGCACCCATCCTTCTGGACCAGCAGGCGATCATTGAATTGATGCTGCCGTTGTGGGGCACCGTGCTGCTCAGCATCGGCTGGCTGAACCGCAACAGCCGCTCAGCCCTGCTGACTGAACTGACCGGCTGGGTGCTCACCGTTCCGCTGGTAACGACCCTGATCAGCCATGGCCTCGGATCCTCCATGGGTTTCCGGGTCACCCCCAAGCATCGCCAGCGCTCCCAGGGCGGTTGGGCCTGGTTTCTGGCGCTTCCCCTGACTCTGCTCAGCCTGTTCAACCTGGCGAATCTGCTGGGGCTGGTCCAACAGCTGGTCCTTCAGGGCTGGGGCGAACTCGGGCCACTGCAGCTGGGGCTGGTCTGGGCCGTGCTCAATCTGCTGGGAACCTTGGTGGCCCTGCGCGCATGCTGGGACCCGCCCCAGCGCGATCCCTCACCCTGGCTCAGCCTGGATCACCCCGCCGAGCTGACCGATGCCGGAGGGCATCGCCATCCCTGCCGGATCACCGCCATCAGCGAGAGCGGTGTGGAGCTGGCCTTCGCCACAGAGATCCCGCCCCTGGTGGCCAGCAGTCAGCTGAAATGGAGCGCCGCTGTCCCCCCCCTGCCGGTTGTGGTTCGGCAGACGCGACGGCACCGGGCGGCTCTTGACTGGGGAGACCTCAGTCAGCAGCAGCTGAACAGTCTCATTCGCTGGTTGTTCTGCAGCGATGGGGTCTGGCCGGAACGACAACCGAAGCCAGAGCTGCTCGGACTAACGATGCTGTGTCGCGGGTTGTTACTGGGACGACCATCCATCGGCCCCTTTGAGAGATGCCTAGTCGCAAGACGTCACCATGGACTTACCCGACAGATGGACGGGAGTCGAACAACAGAGATTGAGCTATAAACAAACCATTGAGTGCCTGCAGCTATGACAGTTGTCGCCATCGTTGACACTGGAGTTAATCTTCAACACGTTGACTTTCGCAATAGACTCTGGGTCAATCCGTTTGAAATAGCAGGCAATGGTGTTGACGACGATGGCAATGGAGTCGTTGATGATATTCACGGTTATGACGTCATTACAGGGCAAGCCATTTCAAGGGTTGGCGACCCTGAAGGTCACGGCACCCACGTTGCGGGAATCGTCACGACGACCTCTCCCGGAGCTGAAATCATGGGAGTTCGACTGCTGAATGCCAACGGCGGAGGCCGCCTCTCTGATGCAATTGATGCCTGGAGCTACGCACTACTTCATGGCGCACAAGTGATTAACAACAGCTGGGGAGCTCTTGGCGTCAGGCCATCAGACGTTGAATTTCTCGAAGAAGTTGTTGCCATCGGCGAAGAGGATTTCGACGCAGTCTTCATTTCGGCCGCCGGAAATGAGTCCGCGAATACCGACCGTGTTCCCAACACTCCATCCAACGCACCAGGAATGCTCTCAGTTGGAGCCTCCAACAGCAAAGGCAATCCAGCCAACTTCTCCAACTTCGGCCAAAGGACCGTGGACCTCTTTGCGCCAGGCGTCAATATTCTCAGCGCTGATGCATTTTCGACCACAGGACGGCTCAGGCTCAGCGGAACCTCCATGGCATCTCCCGTTGTCGCCGGGGCTGCAGCAACTCTCCTCGATCGCCAGCCCTTGGCCTCGCCAGCAACAATCAAGCAGCAAATCCTCCAGAATGTTGTGCCAAGACGCCGGTTGTCGTCACGGTCGGTGACAGGTGGCGTTCTATCCAATGAATTCACAGCTCCATTCACCAGATCCCTGCGTCAAAACAAAGCGATGAACTCAACCAGCCAAAGCTCTATTGATCAGGACCCGAGTCCAGAGGCAGGCACTGCAACTTTCAAGAAATCATCGGCTGGCAAGAAAAACTTCAAGAAAATCATTTGCGTCCTGGACCAACCAGATCAAGGCAAGAAAATGGACATTTGGAACGAATTAATGTCCGAGTCCTACACTAAAAAAGTCGCCTGGCCTGAAGCTTTCGGAGACCGAATCTGTATCTTGACAGTGCGCAAAGACCATCGAGGCAAATCCGACCGCAAGGATGCCATCAGATCCATGCGTGCATCCGGGCATTTTGAGTCTGTCGAGTGGGATCGCAAGATTGGTATCACCACCACGAGTACTGATTCATACAGCGATGACTTCGGCTCGTCGACAGCAACAATCCCCACAATTACAGATCCAAACTTCTCCGTGATCTGAGATCAAGGAAGGACTTCTGGCCAAGCCTGACGGATCAATAACAATGAAAAATATGGCCTCGA
>CAJWIC010000025.1 GCA_913040905.1 uncultured Synechococcus sp.
CCCGCCAGCTCGAGTGCACCATCAACGGCATCGGCGAGCGGGCTGGGAATGCCTCCCTTGAGGAACTGGTTATGGCCATGCACGTGCGCCGTCGCTACTTCAATCCCTTCTTCGGTCGCGATCAGGACAGTCCTACCCCCCTCACCGCTGTCCGCACCGAGGAGATCACCAAGACCTCGCGTCTGGTCTCCAACCTCACCGGCATGGTGGTTCAGCCGAACAAGGCCATCGTTGGAGCCAATGCCTTCGCCCATGAATCCGGCATCCACCAGGACGGCGTGTTGAAAAATCGTCTGACCTACGAAATCATTGACGCCAAAACCGTCGGTCTGAGCGACAACCGGATTTCACTGGGCAAGCTCAGTGGTCGCAGTGCGGTGAGGGCGAGACTTGAAGAGCTCGGGTATGACCTGACCCGGGAAGACCTGGATGAGGCCTTCGCCCGTTTCAAGGATCTGGCTGACCGCAAGCGGGAGATCACGGATCGCGATCTCGAGGCAATCGTCAGCGAACAGGTTCAACAGCCCGAGGCTCGCTACCAGCTTCAGCTGGTGCAGGTGAGCTGTGGAACGCGTCTGAAGCCCACGGCCACCGTCACCCTGGCGGAGGAGAATGGTCAGGAACAAACGGTTTCTGCGGTGGGCACCGGGCCGGTGGATGCGGTCTGCCGTGCCCTCAATCAACTGGCTGGAGTTCCCAATGAGCTCATCGAGTTCTCGGTGAAATCGGTGACGGAGGGCATCGACGCCATGGGTGAAGTGACGATCCGGCTTCGCCGTAACGGCTCTCTGTACTCAGGTCATGCGGCCGACACGGACGTGGTGGTCGCCGCCGCCATGGCCTTCATCAATGCTCTGAATCGCCTCGTGGCAGCTCAGGAGCATCAGCCGTTGCACCCCCAGAGGGATGCTGTTGGTCTTGAAGCTCGGCCGACCCTCTGAACGGCATGCGTCACGCGGTACAGAGAGCTGTTCAGCTGATGCTGTTGATCGCGCTGGCACTGCTGGTGCTGATGCCATTGCTCTGGTTGGTGAGCACGTCTCTCAAGGGACCCACCGAGGATATTTTCAGCAGCCCGCCAGCTCTTCTGCCCCAACAACCCAGTTTTGATGCCTACTTCCGCCTGTTTCAGGACAATCCGCTCAACACCTATCTGATCAACAGCACGGTGGTGAGTGTTCTGGCGGTTGGGGCCAATCTGTTGTTCTGTTCCTTGGCGGCCTACCCCCTGGCCAGGATGCGTTTTGCCGGACGCGGCCTGGTGTTGGGACTGGTGGTGGCCACGATCCTGATCCCCTTTCAGGTGGTGATGATTCCTCTGTATCTCCTGATGGTTCAGCTTGGTCTGCGCAACACGCTGCTGGCCCTGATCATCCCTCAGGCCGCCACGGCCTTCGGTCTTTACCTGCTTCGTCAGAGTTTTCTTGGGGTTCCGAAGGAACTGGAGGAGGCGGCGCGAATCGATGGTTGCAGCCGTCTTGGGGAATGGTGGAACGTGATGATTCCGGCTGCTCGTGCCGACTTGATCACTCTGGCCATGTTCGTGTTCATCGGAACCTGGAGTGATTTTCTCTGGCCTTTGGTGATTCTCGACGATCCAGACCTTTACACCCTTCCCCTGGGATTACAACAACTTTCCAGCAGCTTCTCCCTGGATTGGCGCATCGTTGCGGCAGGGTCTGTCGTGTCGATTCTCCCTGTTCTCCTGCTGTTCATCCTTCTGCAGCGCTTCATCCTGCCGAATGCGAGTGGCGATGCTGTCAAGGGCTGATTTAGAACATCGACTCGACTGAGACTCTGGATGTCCCTGGCACAGCTCGATCACTTTCTCTCGCTTCGTGAGTCGAATCCTCTCCTCGCCGAGCGGCTTGCTTCACCGCTTGACCTCGAGGACTTCCTGCAACTCGCCCGGGAGTGGGGATTTGAGTTGACGGAAACCGACGTGCTCGATGCCCAGAGACGGGCCATGGAGCAGGGCAGTGCCTCGGCTCTGCAGCGCGCACAGGCGGAGGAATCCCGACGTTTGCGCAACTTCATTCATGGATAAGCCGCTCTTGGCGTGCTCTCCATGACATGACTCTGTAGCCATGCTCACCGATTGGTGATGAGCTTTCAAAGAGAATATTGTCAATAGAGATGTAGTGAATGTCTTTCCGGCAGGAGATCGAGATCAATTCACAACAGGTTGTTGATCAAGATCTGCAGCTCACAGAGCCTCGATTGTTAATCCTGACTGACCCTCAGGCTGATGCCGCAGGGGATTCTTTTCTCAGTTGGGACGATCTGATCGGACAGCGCTGACTCCCTTGCCCTGGTCAGGGTGAGATTTTCACGACATCCGGTGTTTCTCCGTGCACCTCTCCGATCCAGAGGGCGTGGGTCACAGCTCCATCATGGGTGTGAAATGTCCAAGCATTCTCAGGCGACTCAATCGCTTTAATCGACTGGTTCGCGTCGCCGACGCAGAGATAACAACCGTTCGACTCCGTGCGAAGCACGTAACGCTCGGCGTAATTGGTGAGCATGTCCTGTGAGTTCAATATCCACGGCATAGCGATGCGCATTCCGGCGTCGCGAACGGTTTCAGGAAAAATTCTGTTTTTATCCGCCAGGGCTTAATAAGCTTTGCTGTTGGACCACAAGATCACTCGGGGGCGTCATTCGGATCTGGTGGCCTCCATTGCGGAACCAGGGCTCTGTCCACGGGTGGAGCTGCAGCGTTTCAGGATCGAGCTCCCAGGTTTGGCGAAGGTAATGGAGGACCAGATCGTCTGGAGGTGGTGCCGTTTGCTGCCAATGGACAATCGCAAGAGTTCCTGGACGGGATCGGAGCGTCACCATCCTCTGCTGTGGGTCCTGGCCTTCGATGGGTTCCACGGTTTCCGTGAGCTGTTCATCGCAGGCAAAGAGTTTCAGAGTGCTCTGCTCATCCGCCTGGGGCAAGGGATATTTGTTCAGATAAAGGGCACGTGCTTTGCGAAATGAGGCCGCTGGGGCCTTGCTCATCAATGCTGTGTAAGCCTCCAGCAGTCGCACAATCTCTGATGGAACATCTGGTGTCTCATCCTGATTGACGATGGGACATCACCGCGTGACAGGATGAGACAGATGGGAATGAAGGCTGTGGAGCCCTGGCTCAGTGTTGATCTGTGCGTGGTTCCCATTGGGGTTGGGGTGAGCCTGTCCCCTTACATCGCGACCTGTCAGCGCGTGATTGAGTCGGCTGGACTCGTCCATGAACTCGGTCCCAACGGCACAGCGATTGAGGGTCCCTGGGAGGACGTCATGAACTGCGTTCGCGCCTGTCACGCTGCCATGCATGACATGGGAGTGCCGCGCGTTTACACCACGCTGAAGTTGAACACCCGGATTGACCGGCACCAGAGTTTTCACGAAAAGGTTGAGACGGTCCGTCGGGTTCTGGAACCCTGAATTCTTGAGAAGTTCAGAGCATTCCGACGTCTGACAACGATCTGGTGAGACCAATGAGACAAGGGCGAGGGGGTTTGGTGCTTCAGAAGGACTGTCGTTCAGGCTGGTGGTTGATGACGTCCATGCTGATCGCGCTGAGCTGGAGTCTGCCGCTGCGGGCATCAAGCTGGGATCAGATTGGCTCGTATCTGAAATTGATTCAGAAGACCGGTGTGGAAGCATTGGTTGCCAACGACTGCCCGGAAGGCCTCCTGGGGGCTTTTCACCAGGGACGTCAGGCCCTGTTGATGTGTGGAAACAATCTGCCGGATGATCCCGGTTACGTCTGGGTTGTTCTTGCCCATGAATCCGCTCATGTCATGCAGTTCTGCAAGGGCGGGCCGCTGATGCCCGCAGCGGTGTTGGGGGCCGGTATGGATCAGACCCGTCGGTCCGAACCGTGGGCTTTTCGGGAATTGAACCTCTATCACAGCAGTCAGCATCACGTGGAGGCTGAAGCGCGGCTTGTCCAGGCTCTCCCACCCGATCAGGTGGAGCATCTCTTCCGACAACACTGTGCCGAGCGGCTCAAGCCCTGAAGGTCCGGCGATTCTGTATCAGGACCCATGGTTACTGGTGGTCCTGAAACCGTCGGGATTGCTGTCGCAACCCGGCCGCGGCGATCACCTGCAGGATTCCCTTATCACGAGGCTGCAGAGGTTGGGTGGAGATCTCCATCTGGTGCATCGTCTTGATCGAGATACCTCGGGTGTGGTGCTGATCGCCCGCGGTCTGGAAAGTCTCCGTCGCTGCAGTGCCCTCTTTGCCACTCGACGCGTGAACAAGCTCTACGAAGCCGAAGTGACGGGGCAGTTGCAGGGTCGTGGTCGGATTGATGCACGTCTGGCTCGCTTGGAGCGCGATCCGCCTCGGTATGGCGATCATCCACAGGGACGACCTGCAACGACGCTGTGGAGAGTCCGTGAAAGACGCGCTGAGTCGACAACGCTCTGGCTGCGGCCGTTGACTGGGCGATCGCATCAGCTGCGAGCCCACCTGGCTGGCATCGGACATCCGATTCTGGGAGACCCGATCTACGGTGAAAAGCGAACAACGTCGATGCGATTGCATGCCAGGGCCCTGGGTTTTCAACACCCATTCACCAGGGGCAGGGTGCGTGTTTCAACGGGACAGAACGATGATCACCCTGGTGCTCAGTTCATCCGGCTGACCTGAATCCTTCTTCTTGACGATGCGCAGAAGCCTGGTTTCGCCGAAATTAACGGTGAAGCCATTTGCAGCTTTATGAACGCGATGCTCCTCGCGTCTGAAATGCCAGCTCATCCGGATGATCCAACGCTCCAACGTGAGCACATGGCTGCGATGGATCTGGCCAAACCGGAGCAAGCCAGCCATGTTGCCGTGGCATCAGGGGATTGGTCCTCAGCATCAACATGGCAAGGAGGGCGCATTCCTGATCAGGGCAGTCAGGTCCTGATCCCCGAGGGGATGATTGTCAGGCTGGATGGTGAAGTCAGCTCATCACTTGAATGGCTTCGGGTGAATGGGGAGCTGCGCTTCGCAACGGATCGGGATACGGAATTAAGGGTCGACACGTTGGTGAGTGCTCCTGGAAGTCGACTGGAGATCGGTACTGCGGAGCAACCAGTTCAGTCGGGTGTGCGTGCGCGGATCGTGTTCGCCGATCGAGGACCGTTAACGGTTGACGACGACCCGATGCTGATGGGTCGTGGGGCGATCCTGCACGGCGCCACGCGGATTCATGGTGCGGCAAAAACCTCTGCGGTAACGGCAGCCATTGATCCGCAAAGGGGTGATCGGTCGATTGTCCTGAATGACACACCGTCCGGTTGGTCGGTGGGGGATCAGCTGGTCATCGCTGGGACCCGTCCCGATGGTGGAGGAGATGAAACCGTTGTGATTCAGTCCATTGAAGGGAATCGCATTGTCGTCGAAGCTCCGTTAAGCGAGGACCACATCACGCCTCGGGATCACCTGCAGGTTCATGTGGCCAATATCAGCCGCAATGTGGAGTTCACGTCTGAGAACACAGCCATTGATCGTCGCGGTCACGTGATGTTCATGCATACGAGAGAAGTGGATGTGGCGAATGCTGCCTTCAATGATCTTGGCCGCACTGACAAGCTTCGACCCTTGAATAGTCCATATTTCGATGATGAAGGATTCTTTGTGGAAGAAACGGGTGGAAATACTGGGGGGCGCTATTCCGTTCATTTTCATCGCAACGGTGTTGAGCGGAGTGGCTCTCCCGCTGTCGTTCGCGGAAGTGTGGTGGCGGGCAATCCAGGCTGGGGGTTTGTTAACCATTCCAGTTATGTCGATTTCATCGACAATGTTGCCTTCGATGTGGTGGGTGCTGCTTTCAGTACAGAGGCGGGAGATGAGATTGGTCGTTTTCAGAGCAATCTTGCGATTCGAATGCATGGCACCGGTGATGAGCCAATCAGTCGACAGGAAGACGGGGATTTTGGCCATGCTGGTGATGGCTTCTGGCTGCAAGGTCCTGGCGTTGTCGTTGAAAACAATGTGGCTGCTGGAGCCACTGGAAGTGGGCTGATTCTTTACGCTGAACCATTGTTTGAAGATGGCTTGGGGTTGACGACCTTCCCCACAGGCAATCTTCCGAATCCTTCCATCGCTGAGGGGGATCAATCGGTGCCGGTTTCTCTCGCACCCTTGGCAACATTCAGGGGAAACGAAAGTTATGGTTCAGCGCTAGGGGCTCAGATTTATTACCATCGCACGTTTATCACGATTGAGGAAGAGCAGGAGAAACAGGCTGGGTACCAGTTTGCTCCTAGTTTAATGGAGGATATGAGTCTTTGGAGTAACGCAAATGGAATGCAGGTGAATTATACGGTTGATACCGAATTCCGTGGTTTTCAGATTATTGGTCCTAGCGATGGCTCTGGTGATACTGGCTTCGATGCGGCTTCAAATTTTTATAATCGTGGCACGCATCGCTATGAAAATTTTGTCGTGGAAGACTACGAGATTGGATTCTCGGCTCCTCGTAGTGGTGTGATTGATCTTGATAGTGGTTATTTTAATAACACCACTGATTTTTACATCAATGAACCAAGGCAGCTTGGTCGCAGAATGCGTTTCGGAGGTGATATCCAGTTTGGCGATCGTGTCAGTGGTGTTGTGGAGGGAGAAGTGGTGCCAAGGTCTTATTTTGAAATGGATCCGCAGCTTGCGCCTGCTGCGGATTCAGCAAATGAGCATTTCTTGCTGGATGATCAGGTTCTTCTTGATTTCGGGCCTTTTCGCAATCAACAGCTCTATTTCTTTGAACAATCAGCGGATCATGTTCTTTTCCCGGAGCCGCCCGAGCAGCTGACTCCCGATGATCCTGGGCCCACGATTGGTGACGAGTTCGTTGGTGTGAGCAACGCCGAAATTGAGTCCATCTATGGTGAATCGTTTGGGGGTGTGATCGCTCCTGAAGATGCACGTGAGCTGAGTCGGATCCTGGGGCTCGTTGGTTCGCCTGCGACTGAACTTCCCGAACTCAATCCAAACCCTCTGCCACTTGACGACGATGATGATGAGTTAGACGACGACGGTGAGGATCGAGAGGAGGACGATGGGGAGATCGACGATGGGGAGGATGACCATGACGCCTTCGAGGATCCGATGGCTGAATCTGAAGCCTCTGAGCTGGAGATTGGCCTTTCGGAAACAGGAGGCACCCTGCGGCTCAAGCTGCGGCGTGGTGAGTTGGTCGAGCGCTCAGATGAGGTTGTGCGAAGTTCTCTTGGCGACTTTGATGAAATTTCTCTATTCAGTTCCAACGTCTCTGAAAGAATTGTATTTAATCTCAACCCGCGTCAAGATTGGTCTCCTGAGTTCATTCATTTGTTTGCGGCAAGGGGGCGCGATCGAATCAAAGTGTCGCAAAAAGTACCCAGCGAAGACTACGTTTTGGCGATTCATGGTCAGAAAGGTGATGATCGTTTGGATGCAAGCCGATTCAGCGGTGAGGTTGAACTCGATGGTGGGGCAGGGCGCGATGTTCTGATTGGGGGGCGTGCGAGAAGTGAACTCTGGGGTGGTTCCGGTGCTGATACCTTTGACTTGAGGTCTGAATTATCAGGCCTTCAAATGATCATGGATTTTGATCCGGATGTTGATCAACTTCGCCTGGATCAAACAGTTGGTTCCTATCGGATCGACGTTCGCGGAGATGATCTCTGGCTGATGACTGGAGAGCGAGCCGTCGCTGTCTTTGAGGGCTTGGTGGATCAACACGACACCCTTGAAGATCTGATTGGTTAAGTGGTGCAATCAAGGCCTGACTCAGGCTGATTGTCTTGGTCTTGCAGGAATGGGATACGGGATGCGGCGGTGTCTCATCCGCCGCCAGACCTTGACAAAGGCCTGAACAACAAGTTCAACCTCAGACCGTGAAAGTCCACTCTTGCGAAGTTGTCCATCCTGCTGGCGTGATTCCACAATGCGACGCACTGTGTTCTTCGCTTCATCGTCTGAAGTGTCGGGTGGCAATGAGCGCAAAGCCGCCTCGCACCCATCAGCCAGCATGAGGATTCCTGTCTCCTTGGAGCGGGGTGACGGCCCGTGGTAACGAAAGCGCCTCTCCTCCACCTTCGGATCTCGCTGACGGGCCTGATGCAGAAAAAATCCCATCTTCAGCGTTCCTTGGTGCTCTGGAATGAAATCTGCGATGGGCCGAGGCAGGCGATGGCGTTTGGCCAGCTTCAGACCTTCATCCACATGGGCTTGCAGGACGGCTGCGCTCTGTTCCGGATCGTTCAGGGTGTCATGGGGATTGGGACCATCCTTCTGGTTCTCGATAAACCAGTCCGGTGCATGGAGCTTGCCAACGTCGTGATAGAGGGAGCCTGTTCGAATCAGATCGACATCGGCATTGATGGCACGGGCCCCTTCCTCGGCGAGGCCGCAGATCATCAGTGTGTGCTCGAAGGTGCCAGGAGCTTCACAGGACAGGCGCCGCAACAGAGGACGCTCCTGGTCTGCCAGTTCCAGCAGGCGTGCACGGGTCAGCAAGCCGAAGGATCCCTCCAGCATGGGAATCATCAACAGAGACAGCATCAGCAGGAGACCCAGTAACAAGGCATCCGTGCTGAGTTCATCCAGTCCCGGATTCAGTGATCCCCAGAGCCGCCATCCCGTCACGGGTTGGAGCTGAAGCAGGACCCACTGAGCCACCAGGGCGCCGACTGGCAGCAGAACAGCGAGTTGCAGCAACTGCCCCCGGCTGCGCTGACGCCCTGCAATGACTCCCCCCGCTGTGGCCACTCCGACAGCGATCAACAGACGTCCATCGCCCAGTCCATTGACGGGCAGCGGCCAGATCAGGGCTGTGATCGCCATCCAGACCAAGCCACAGCTTGTCCCCAGTCCTTCGGTCAGGATCAGCGTGGGCGGCACCAGCACCGCCAATGGACTCACCGTTGCTTGAAACCAGAGTTTGGCCAACTGAGCAAGCAGCAGGAGTGCCAGGGCCAGCAGCGCATGACGGAATTCAAGCCCGGGACGCTCCCGTCGCATCACCAACAGCATCACGCCGCAGGCAACGAGGGCTTCGAGGAAACGACCAAGCCAAACCAAGGGCTGGGGTTCTCGCTTGACTTTTCCGAAAAAATCGAGGACGTCGTAGGCCTGGGGACTGATCGGTTCCCCCTTGCGCGTGATCAGGTCTCCCTTTCGAACTTCGATGGTGGGGATGCCTTGTTTGGTGAGTTGTTCTTCGATCAGCTGTTTGCTGAGGTTGGGATCGGTGCGCAGGTTGCTGCTTCCCTGCAGGCTGCTCACCAGCAGCTTCGCCGCCAGGGAGCGGGCTGCAGGGTTGTTCACCGCATCACCCTGCAGCTGGAGAGAGGCAGCCTGGCGAAGTTGATCCACTGCAAGGGTGCTCACCAATCCCTGGCTGAGCATGCGCTGCGCGGCCTGCCGGACAACGTTGTCCCAGGCGAGATGGTCTTGATCACTGCGTTGTTCCAGCCAGACCTGTTCGTCAGCAGTGAGATTGACCGGCCCGACCCGGGCCGCAGATCCGCTCTCGCTGACCTGTTGCAATTCACTGAGCTGACGTTCCAGTCGGAGCTTGAGCGCCTGCGTCTGCTCTGCGTCGAGCACCTGAACCACGGAGCGGGCGACCAGGGTGGAGCGTCGTTGTTCCAGTGCGGTGCTGTCCTGCACCAGGGCATCCTTGGGCGCGATGGCGTTGAACGGCGCCAGCGCACCAGGCTGAAGATCAGGTTTCAGCAGCCAGGGAAGGCTGGATGCACCGGCAACAACCAGGCAGAGCAGCAGAACAAGGCTTGATTGCACTGGCGTCCAGCGCAGCAGTCGCCCTGCCGGACGTTGATGACGCAGCCAGCGTCTCCATCTTTTGATCACGCCGTTGAAGCGAACCAAAGCAAGGGACTTGACCCCCTAACGCTAGCTGTCTCTGCAGGGCATGCTGGAGGGACTGATGGGTTCCCGGCATGGCCCTGCGGCTGGATGGTAAGGCGTTGGCCTCAACGGTGGAGCGTCGCCTGAGCAGCGTTGTTGACGCCCACGCAACGACGGTTGGGCGTCCGCCTGGACTCGCTGTGCTTCGGGTGGGGGATGACCCAGCCAGTGCCGTTTACGTTGCGAATAAAGAGAAAGCCTGCGCCCGCGTTGGCATCGCCAGCTACGGAGCTCATCTGGCTGCAGACACACCTTCAGAACAGGTGCTCAGCACGATCCGGGGGCTTAACGCAGATCCGCGCGTCGATGGAATCCTGCTGCAGTTGCCGTTGCCGAAGGGAATGGACGAGCGTCCTCTCTTGGAGGCCATCGACCCAGAAAAGGATGCCGACGGTCTTCACACGCTCAACCTGGGACGCTTGTTGAAAGGCGAACCCGGTCCGCGCAGCTGCACACCGGCCGGGGTGATGGCGCTTCTGCGCAACAACGGTCTTGATCCTTCCGGCAAACGGGCCGTGGTGATCGGACGCAGCATTCTTGTCGGGCAGCCGATGGCATTGATGTTGCAGGCCGCCAACGCCACCGTCACCGTCGCGCATTCCCGCACCACTGATCTGGCTGCCCACACCCGCGAGGCCGACATCGTGGTGGTTGCTGCCGGACGCCCTGGCATGGTCGGCGCCGAGCACATCAGGTCTGGAGCTGCAGTGGTGGATGTCGGCATTCATCGCAAGCCGGAGGGTGGCCTCTGCGGTGATGTGGTGGCCGAGGAGGTGGAGCCGATCGCTGCAGCCCTGTCGCCTGTGCCCGGGGGGGTTGGACCGATGACGGTGACCATGCTGCTGGTGAACACCGTGGTTGCCTGGTGCCGACGTCATGGCAATGACCACGGTCTGGATGACCTGATCAGCTGATGGCAGACCAGGCGATCCACTGGTTGTTTCCCACTCCTGTGTTGCAAGTCGACCTCACCCCCACAGCCGAGGTGAGCCTGGCGATGGAGCAGCAGCTGGCTCTGTTTGACCGTGAGGTCTTCTCGCATCCGGAATTCAGCGATCGCAACAACCTCACCGGCGATTTACTGGGCAAAGCGGGTCTGGATCAACTGCATCGCCTGGACGCATTCCAGTGGCTGAATCAGCAACTGGCCATTCAGGTGGATGCATACCTGCGCGAACTGCTCGGCCCCAATCACGCCTTGGAGGTTCATATCCAGAAAGCGTGGCCTGTGGTCTGTGCCAGGCAAGGCGGGACGATCGAACCCCATACCCACCGCAATGCGCAGCTCAGTGCTGTGTTCTACGTGCGAACGGATCCTGACAATCCAAGTGGCGAGTTGGAGTTTCAGGCACCGGACGATTACTTCAGCCATGTGATGGCGATTCCCTATCGCGATGCTGCTGTTTCGGGGGGTGTTTTTGCTTCAAAACAGCATCGGCTGCTGCTGTTCCCTTCTGATCTGCGTCATCAGGTCACCCCCTACGAGGGAATTTCACCGCGCTACTCCGTCTCCTACGACCTGGCGATCACAACAGCCCCTGGTCAGGGACGGGAAATGCGCATGCCCCATCCGATGGACTGGGTTCCTCTCTCCAAGCCAGGGCCGGCCTGAGAGAATCCCGCCAGTATCGGGCTCTCCATGACTGTCACGGCGACTTCTCCCGACAACACGCCTTGCCCGGCCGACAGTTTCGATTTCAAGGCTTATCTCGCCAAAGCCAAGGCGAAGGTTGAGGAAGCCCTGGATCAATCTCTGCGGCCGGAGCGGCCGGAGTCGTTGCGTGAGGCCATGCGCTACTCGTTGCTGGCAGGAGGAAAGCGTCTGCGGCCAATCCTCTGCCTGGCGGCCTGTGAACTGGCGGGTGGGGATGCTGCTCAGGCCATGCCAACGGCAGTGGCGCTGGAGATGATTCACACCATGTCGTTGATCCACGACGACCTGCCAGCGATGGATGACGATGACCTGCGGCGTGGTCGCCCCACAAACCACAAGGTCTACGGCGAAGCTGTTGCGATCCTGGCCGGTGACGCGTTGCTG
>CAJWIC010000026.1 GCA_913040905.1 uncultured Synechococcus sp.
TTGGTTCAGGTTCCGTTGAAGGTTCTGGAGTTGGTTCAGGTTCCGTTGAAGGTTCTGGAGTTGGTTCAGGTTCCGTTGAAGGTTCCGGAGTCGGTGACGGGGTGGGTTCCGGAGGGTCAGGCCAGGTCAATGCCGGCAGCTGCAGGATCTGAAGGCCAAGACTCGTGCGTTGCTGCCGAAGCTGCTCAACGCTCCAAGCTTCAGCCGTGGAGTCGTTTTGGGGGACTTGGATCAGCAACAGCAGCGCCTGCACCAGTTGCTGGACCTGCCAGACGAGCAAGGCCAACAGCGGCGCGGTCAACAGCAGGCTCACCAGTCGGGAACTGTCCTGCAAGGGGGAAAATTCGTGGATCAGCCCCGCGGATTCATCCAGCCACCACAGCAGCGGCAGTAACAGTGCAGTGCATCCCACCAGGGCAGAGCGGCTTCCCCACGTCCCTTCCGAGGCGCTGAGCCTCAACTGATCACTGCTGCGGGACGCTACCGGACAACGCAGCAGCAACAGGGAGCCCCAGTCCGCTGGTCGTTGCCAAAGGGCGATCGCCGGTGCCACGGCGCCGACCCCCCAGATCAACAGTCGCTCCACCATCGGCACAGGGCCTGGATCCGCCCCTGCCAGAAGGAGGCGGATCAGCAGCAGTTCCAGGGGAATCACGCCGATGGCCAGGCACTGAAGCCAGAGCAGGGGTTCGCGGCGGGACTGCACGGCGGAACGGAGCCTCAGGTGGTGAGTTTGCGGCGTTGGGTGACCATCTTGAAGGCTTCAATCCGGTCGCCGTCTTCCCAGTTCGCGAAGCGATCGGTACCGACACCACACTCGAAGCCGGTGGCCACCTCCTTGACGTCGTCCTTGTTGCGACGCAGGGAGTCGAGGTCGCCACTGAACACCACCTGCTTGCCGCGGTGCACCCGCACCTTGCAGTTGCGATGCAGTTTTCCGGTGGTGACGTAACAGCCGGCCACGGCGCTCTTGCCGATGGTGAACACGGCCCGTACTTCGGCTTCGCCGAGAGGCTCCTCCACCAATTCGGGCTCCAACAGACCTTCCATGGCCAGCTGGATATCCTCCAGCAGCTTGTAGATCACGTCGTAATCGCGCACATCGACGCCGGTGGCGTCCGCTGCCTTCTTGGCACCGGACGCCATCGAGGTGTTGAAGCCCACGATGACGGCTCCGGAGGCCGCTGCCAGATCCACGTCTGTTTCGGTGATTTCACCCGGCGCCGAGAGCAGCACCCGCACTTGAACTTCGTCCTTGGGCAATTGCTCAAGGGAGCCGAGAATCGCTTCCACGGAACCCTGGACATCGGCCTTGAGGATGAGGTTGAGCTCCTTGAGCTCGCCTTCGTTGGCCTGACCGGACATCGCTGTGAGCGACACCCGGCGCGAGGCCATCTGCTGAGCCAGTCGTGTGGCCCGGGCATCTGATGCACGATCGCCCACAACAGCCCGTGCCGATTTCTCGTCGGGATAGACCTCGAACTCGTCGCCGGCGGTCGGAACTTCGCTGAAACCGAGGGCTTCAACGGCAAAGGAAGGACCTGCCTCCTTGAGACGTTGGCGGTTGTCGTCGACCATGGCGCGCACCTTGCCCAGCACGGGGCCGGCAGCAACAACGTCGCCGGTCTTGAGGGTGCCGTTCTGCACCAGCAGCGTTGCCACTGGACCCTTGGCTTTGTCCAGGTGCGCTTCGATCACGGTGCCGCGAGCCATGCGATTGGGGTTGGCCTGAAGGTCCTCCACCTCGGTCACCAGAAGCAGCATCTCCAGCAACTTGTCGATGTTCTCGCCCTTGATGGCGCTCACCGGCACCATCACCACATCGCCGCCCCAGTCTTCGGCCAGGAGGTTCTGTTCGGACAGTTCCTGTTTCACCCGGTCGGGGGAAGCCCCTTCCTTATCGATCTTGTTGATCGCCACCACAATCGGTACCTCCGCGGCCCGGGCGTGGCTGATCGCCTCGAGGGTCTGGGGACGCACGCCGTCATCGGCGGCGACCACCAGTACGGCCACGTCGGTCACCTTGGTGCCGCGGGCCCGCATGGCGGTGAACGCCTCGTGGCCGGGAGTGTCGAGGAAGGTGAGCTTTCGGGCTTCGTTGTTGTGTTCGATCTCGACCTGGTAAGCACCGATGTGCTGGGTGATGCCCCCGGCTTCGCCGGCGGCCACCCGCGCCTTGCGGATGGCATCGAGAAGGCTGGTCTTGCCGTGGTCGACGTGACCCATGACGGTCACGACGGGCGGACGGCGGATCAGGTGTTCCTTGTCCGTCTCCTCGATCATCTCGACGGTCTTCTTGGCCGCTTCCTCCACGTCGTCCTGGAGCACAGGGACGCCGAACTCCTCGGCCACCGTTTCGATGGTGGGCATGTCCAGGGTCTGGGTGACCGTGGCGATGATTCCCTTGAAGAACAGGGATTTGATGATCTCGGAGCTCTCGACGCTGAGCATGTCGGCCAGCTCCTGCACCGTGAGGTTGTCCTCCGGAACAATGATCATTTCGGGCCGCACCTGCTTGGCCTCGCGCGCGGCACGAAGCTCCATGGCCCGACGCCGCTGCCGCTGACGGGTGGTTTCCTTCTTGCGCTTCCGCATCGCCGCCACCGGCTTGGGCGCGGCCTTTTTCTGCGACTTCGGCTTGGCGGGGCGAGCCAGGCTGGCTGAGAGCACCATGGCCTGCTGTTCGCCAGCGAATCCTCCGGTTTCAGCGGTCAGTGCATCGTCGTTCTCGCCGATGATGTGAACCTTCTGGCGCTGCTTCTGGGGCGAGCGGCTGCGCAGGGCTTCCAGCTTGGCGCTGTCATCCCAGTCAGGACGACCTGGGCGGCGTTGACCTCCTGGTGCACCTGGACGGTACCCAGGGCGTCGTGGTGCCGTCGGCGGTGTGGGTCTGGCCACCGGTGGCGTTGCTGTTCCGGCGCCCTCTCCTGGCTTGGTGGGGGCATCCGGCCGGCGGGGGGCAGGAGCTGTGGGGCGTCCCACGGGCTTCTGTAGTTGCATGAGCTCGCCCGGTGCCACGGGTTTGCGCATGCCGCCGGGCATGCCGGGGCGCTGCGGGCCGCCCGCACCGGGTCGTGTCGGCGGAGCAGGACGACCACCACCGGTGGAGCTGCCATCCCGGCGGATCGGCTTGCCGACCAGCTCCAGCGTGTTGCCACCACTGCGGGTCGGCGCGCCGGGTCGTGTCGGACGCCCGGGGCTGCCTGGACGTTGAGGGACACCGGTGCCGGGGCGTTGCGGTCCTCCGGCACCACCGCGCGTCGGTGCTCCCGTGCCTGGACGTCGTGGAACCGGTTTGCCCACCAGTTCAGGGCGGGGTGTTGGCCGCGTGGGTTGACCGGCTCTGACTGGAGCTGCTGGACGGGCAGGAGCTCCGGGTCGGGGAGCACCCGGGCGGGGTGCGGATCCCGGTCTTGAGACGATCTGGGGCTTTTGACCGGCACCTGGGGTTGGGCGGCTGGGTGCCGCGGCAGGCCGGGGTGTGGGTTTGCCGGCTGTGGGGCGAGCGGGGGCTGGACGGGCTGGGGCAGGCCGTGCAGGTGCTGGCTTGGCGGCAGAGGGTTTGGCTGGTGCGGGCTTGGAGACCGTGGGACGCGCAGGCTGAGCCGTTGGTTTCGACGGAGCAGACGCCGCGGTCGGCTGCGGCCGCGGTGCCGGCGCAGCAGCAGCAGGTCTTGGTACGGGTTTGGCCGGTGCTGGAGGGGCGGAGGCCTTGACGGGTGCAGGTCGCGCCGGTGCTGCGACCACCTGAGGTTTGGCGACAGGCTTCACGGCCGTTGCCGGCTTGGCTGCTGCTGGCTTTGCCGGTGCTGCGGGTTTTGCCTGGGCCGGTGTCGGTTTGGCGGGGGCCGCCTTCTTGACCGAAAGGATCGCCTTGCCAGGCGCTGGTTTGGCAGGGACAGACGCTTTGCTGCCGTTGCCGTTGGACTTCAGCAGGCTGCGGATCTGTCCGGCTTCGGCGTCACTGATGGAGCTGCTGTGGCTCTTGGCTGCGATCGACAGCTTCTCGGCCGCATCCAGCACGTCCTTGTTCTCAAGGCCCAGGTCCTTGGACAGCTCGTAAATTCTGACTTTGCCGCTGCTGGTCATTCAGGTCGGATCTCCGGTCGGGCCGGGCACGGTGTGCCGCGGTGGCCACACGCAATGCGGGGCCAATGTTCAGTTTGCCTCAGCGGACACGTCCGTTGCATCACGGAGCCGCTGTTCCAACGCTGTCAGGACATCATCGGGCACCTGGCAACGCAGGGCTTTCTGAAGTCGTTTGCGGCGTCGGGCCTCTTCAAGGCATGCCTCGCGTTGACAGAGATAGGCCGATCGGCCCATGCCCCCGTCAACACGGACCCCATCCTGATGGTCTCGGATCACCCTCCAGAGAGAGCGGCGATCGAGAAGCTGGCGGCAGGCCACACAGCGACGCAGGATGGGGCGTTGATTCACCGGGCAACCTCGCTTTCGTCCTCCGACGCGGGGGCCTCTGAGGACTCGCCTTCGACCACCTCATCGGTGACGTTTTCGCTGCCGGCTCCGTCGCCCTCAACGTAGTCCTCCTGGCCTTCGATGTAATCCTCATCGTCCTCAGGCAGCGGGTACAGCTCCCGCAGGCGGGCATCTTCCTCGGCCCGTGCGGCCTGTTCCGCTGCCAGCCGCTCCTCCGCTTCCATCTGCAGAGCCTCTTCCTCCTCCCGTTGGGAAATCAGTTCGGCGACCACAGCGTCTTCAGCGGTCTGGTCGTATTCCGTTGAATTCTTGATGTCGATCTTCCAGCCGGTCAGCCGGGCCGCCAGACGGACGTTCTGGCCCTCGCGGCCAATGGCCAGGCTGAGCTGGTCGGGGGGAACCAGCACATGGGCGTGCTGGCCGACTGGGTCCACCAGTCGAACCATCTCCACCCGTGCCGGGCTGAGGGAATTGGCGATGTACTGGCCGGGATCCTGAGACCAGCGGATCACATCAATTTTCTCGCCGCGCAGTTCGTTCACCACCTGCTGAATGCGCGAGCCGCGGGCACCGATGCAGGCCCCCACGGGATCGACCTCCCGCTCGATGCTGTCCACCGCCACCTTGGTGCGGGGGCCAACGGAACGGGAGGGTGGATTGGCTTCCCGGGCCACCGCCACGATCCGGACGGAACCTTCCTGGATCTCGGGAACCTCGTTTTCGAAGAGGTAGACGACCAAACCGGCGTTGGAGCGGCTGACGAACAGCTGTGGGCCACGGCGTGGAACCTCGCTCACCTCCTTGAGGAACACCTTGAAGGTGGCGTTGGCGCGGTAGTTGTCGTTGGGGAGCTGGTCTCGCCGAGGAAGTTCGGCCTCCACCTCGGGCCGTCCCAGACCTGAACTGACGGCCATGATCACGGACTGACGTTCGAAGCGGATCACCCGAGCGGTCAGCACCGGGTCTTCCAGATCGGCGAACTCCTCCTGGATCATCCGTCGCTGTTGATCGCGAAGCTTCTGGGCCAGCACCTGTTTTGTGGTGGCCGCGGCCATGCGGCCGAAATCCTCTTTCTCCGGCGTCACATCCAGCACAACCGTGTCGCCTGCCTGGGCGTCCTCCGCCACCTGCATCACCTCCGCCAGGGCGATCTGGTGATCTTCGCTTTCCACCTCTTCCACGATGATCTTGCTGGCAAGAACCCGGTATCCCTCCTCCTCGAGGTCGAGTCCGACATCGAAGTTGCTGAAGTACTCCTCGTCGAAGGGGTCTTCGCTGATCCCCAGATACATCGTGCGTCGGTAGCGCTCGTATCCCTTCAGCAGGGCTTCCCGCAGGGCCGCTTCCACCACCTGCGGCGGCAGCTTCTTCTCTTCGCTGATGTCATCGATCAGGTTGCTGAGGCCTGGAAGCAGGACGAGAGCCATTGGGTCGCGGTGTCAGGGAGTGTTGAGAGAGCTGTTCGGTTGGCTACGAGCCAGGAGTGGTGAGGCGGACGCTGAGAACGCGGTCACGCGGGAGACGTTTGATCCGGCCGCGGATGTTGATCTGCAACGTGTCGTCGTCGCGTTCAAGCAGCAGCCCCTCGAGCCGCTGTTCCGCGTCATCCCCGTCGTGATGCACGACTTCCACAGGAAAACCCCGGAAGGTCTGGAAGTCGCGGTCGCTGGACAGGGTCTCCCCGATCCCGGGACTGCTGATCTCCAGAACATAGGCCTCGGCCAGCAACTGGGCCTCCTCGAGGGCGTCTCCAAGCCTTCCACTGAAGCCGGCGCAGTCATCCAGACTGACGTCAGCGCCGTTGCTGTGGCGAATGTGGACCTCCAGGGTCATGGGGGCCATATGGGTGAGCAGCTGAATGCCGCAGAGTTCAAAACCCTGAACTGTGGCCACGGATGAGGCCAGGGTTTCGAGTTCAGGTAGCAGGGGATGCGGCAATGGAAACTGAGATCGGGCCAGCCCGACGTGCATTCAGTTGTGACCGATCTCCCTCAGGAGCTGCGCGTCGGACACGTTTTCAATGTATCCGACGACCTGCGCAACGTCAGCTCCTGGGCAAGTCGATGGTTGGTGCCTCGGGGAAGGCATCTCCCTTCTGTTCAGCTCCTCTCAGCTCCGGATCCTGATTGATGCACTGGCGTTGCTGATCAGGGGTTTTGAGGTACTGGCAGACCCGGCTCCAGAGCTTGCTGCGGGTACCCTTCGGACCATTGCTGAACTGCACGACGTCCAGGGCTCCACCGTTCGATTCAATCGAAACCTGACAAAGAGGGCAGCGCAGGAACTCAGGGGTCGCGGTCACGGTTCATTGACGATGCACGACGGGACACTAGTCAGTGCCCCATCCGTTGCGCTGATGGATCAGTTGCAGCCCTGAACGGAAATTCTGTAGCTGAAGCCGGTGGCTTTGGGGGCGTTGTTGGCGCCGATCCGGAAGTTCACCTGGCTGATGCTTTTCCCTTGCACTTGGGTGAACGGCCCAAACATTCGACCGGTACCAATTGGTGGCTGAAGCTGTTCATCAGCCACCTTGAGGTTGCTGCCGTCGCTGAATTTGAGAAAGGCCTGAATCGGATAACTGGTGGAGTCCGTTGAGTCGGCGGTGAAGAAAAGCTTGAAGCTTTTGTAGGGGCGATCCACAACGAAATCGGTGTTCCAGTTGGTACGACCCACGGCCTTGCCGACAAGACCCTTTGGCCGCTCGACTTTCTTTTTCACGATCTTTTCGCCACCGCCAACTGGCTGGAGAAAGGTGCAGGCCGCCTCTGCGTTGAACGGAACCATCAGCAGCAGTGCCGTACCGCTGAACACTGAGATGAAACGAATCATGGATCGACTTAGTGGGTGGGTTGGGGGGTGAGTGGAGGCCCTGCTTCAAAGCGCTCCAACAGGACCTGAACAGGGATCTGGGTGCCGAAGCGGCAGGCGTTGGTTTCACTGGAGGCCAAGGTGCCGTGTTCCCAGAACTTGTTGCTGCCGTTGCCTCCGCCACAGAGGCCGAAGTACTCGCAGCCCTTGTGGCAGGTGTCCACACCGCTGCGCATGTCGGCCATGAGCCGACGGAACTGGTCGGTGTGGGTGGATTCCACCAGCGTCAGATCCTTCAGCTTGCCGAGGTTGAAGCTGCCGTAGCGGTCGCTGGCCACCGACCGCAGCTCAGGGTCGAAGGTGGAGAAGTTGCCCTGCCAGTCGACGCTGAGGATGGAGAACGGCCGGTTGAGCTCGTTCTGGGTCATCCGCTGATTGCCCTGAATCAGGCTGATCACCTGCTGGAATTCCCGTAGCACAACGGGATAACCGTCCTGCTCGCTGAGGCAAGCCATTGCGGTAATCGCATGCAGGCAAGTCTTTTCGGCATTGATAGCAGCGAATTTCAGGTGCTGAACCCTCCGATGAATGAGAAGGGAATTTGTGTCCGATCCGGACCATCGCTCGCGTCCACTACAACTAGTCAACGAATGACGTGCCGCCGATGTGGAAACGATGGGTCCAGGCTCTGTGCTGCGGTCTGGTGCTGTTGCTCGCCCTTCAGCCGGCTGTGGCGTTGGAACACAGCTTTGTGGCAGACGCTGTTGGGAAGGTTGCCCCAGCTGTCGTCCGGATCGATACCGAGCGCACGGTGGAGCGACAACCGTTTGATCCCACCCTGATCGACCCCTTGTTGCGTGATCTTCTCGGCGACCCGCCGGTCGGACAGGAACGGGAGCGTGGCCAGGGTTCCGGTGTTGTGATCGATCCCGAGGGCCTGGTCCTCACCAATGCTCACGTGGTGGATCGGGTGGACACCGTCAGCGTCACGCTGGCGGATGGTGACCAGCTGGATGGACAGGTTGTTGGCACGGATCCTGTGACCGACCTTGCCCTGGTCCGCCTCGAGACAAGGGACTTGCCGCCGCAAGCCCCCCTGGGTGACTCCGAATCCATGCAAGTGGGCGATTGGGCCATTGCCCTTGGAACTCCCTACGGCCTGGAACGAACGGTGACCTTGGGAATCGTGAGCAGCCTGCATCGCAACATCAACAGCCTTGGTTTTTCCGACAAGCGGCTTGATCTGATCCAGACCGACGCCGCCATCAACCCCGGCAATTCCGGTGGACCGTTGGTCAATGGCGATGGCGAGGTGATCGGCATCAACACCCTGGTGCGCTCAGGTCCCGGAGCTGGTCTTGGTTTTGCAATCCCGATCAATCTGGCTCGGAGGGTTGCCGATCAACTGCTCCAGCAGGGTGAGGTGGTGCACCCCTACATCGGGCTGCAGCTGGTGGGGTTGACCGCCCGCATTGCCCGTGAGCACAACCGTGATCCCAACGCTCTGGTGCAACTTCCAGAACGCAATGGTGCTTTGGTTCAGAGCGTGCTGCCGGATGGCCCCTCTGACAAAGCGGGCCTGCGTCGTGGTGATCTGGTGATCGCTGTTGAAGACCGTCCTGTCGACGACCCTCAGGCTTTGCTGGAGGTGGTGGATGCGGCCCCCATCGGGACTCCCCTTCCCCTGAAGCTGCTGCGCAATGGCCGAGAGATCAGCCTGTCGGTGAAGCCGGCCCCGCTATCAGGTCTGACCTGAAACCCTTGCTACGGTCGCGCCCATCCAATCCGATCTGATGGCCGATCTCCAGACCCAGATGAAACAGGCGGTTGCTGATGCTGCCGTTGAGCAGATCAAGGACGGCATGGTTCTTGGACTGGGGTCTGGATCCACGGCTGCCCTGATGATCAAGGCCCTCGGTGCGAGGCTGGCCAGCGGTGCGTTGAAAGACATCGTCGGTGTCACCACCTCCTTTCAGGGTGAGGTTCTCGCCGCGGAGCTGAACATCCCTCTTCTCAGCCTCAATGCGGTTGATCGGATCGATCTGGCCATCGATGGCGCCGATGAGGTGGACCCGGGTTTTCAACTGATCAAGGGAGGCGGCGCCTGCCACGTCCAGGAAAAACTGGTGGCAGCAAGAGCCGATCGATTTGTCGTGGTGGTGGATTCCACCAAGTTGGTGGACCGGCTGAATCTTGGATTTCTATTGCCTGTGGAAGTGCTGCCCGGTGCCTGGCGTCAGGTTCAGCAGCAGCTGGCAGCTCTTGGTGGCAATGCTGTGCTGCGCATGGCTCAGCGCAAGGCAGGCCCCGTGGTGACCGACCAGGGCAATCTTGTTCTTGATGTGACGATGGACGGAGGTATCTCCGACCCGGCGGCCTTGGAGAAGACCATCAACAACATTCCTGGCGTGCTTGAGAACGGCCTGTTTGTTGACCTCGTCGATGAAGTGTTGGTCGGCGAGATCACTGATGGGAAGGCCGGTGTCCGCAGCCTGGAGAAGCAGCTCAGCTGAGCCGCCTGCGAACGGATTCGGCATGGCTGTGCAGCCCTTCGCTTTCAGCCAGCTCACACACGGCTGAAGCGGTGGCCTCCAGGGCTGCCCTGTTGAACTGGATGATCGAGGAATGGCGCATGAACGTTTCCACGCTGAGGGCACCGCTGAAGCGGGCTGCAGCGCAGGTGGGCAACGTGTGGTTCGGACCGGCCAGATAGTCACCGACCGCCTCAGGTGACCAGGGACCAAGAAAAATGGCACCGGCGTGCTGGATTCGATCGGCCAGGGCTTCCGGGCGCTCAACCAGCAGCTCCAGGTGCTCGGGAGCAAAGCTGTCACTGAGCTGGGCGCAGGTCTCGAGATCGTCACAGACCACCACCAATCCCCAGTCTCGAAGCGATGCCTCGCAGATCTCGCGGCGGGGATGCTGCTGCAGTTGTTGTGCGATGGCGCTGCCGATCCCGTCAGCGAGTTGGTGCGATGTGGTGATCAGCACTGAGGAGGCGAGGGGGTCATGTTCCGCCTGAGCCAGCAGATCGGCCGCCACCTGCTCCGGTCTGGCGCTCTGGTCGGCAATGATCAGCACCTCGCTGGGCCCGGCCAGGGAATCGATGCCCACCTGGCCGTAAACCGCCTGCTTGGCCAGGGTGACGTAAATGTTTCCCGGGCCACTGATCACATCCACCTTGGGCACGCTTTCGCTGCCGTAGGCCATGGCGGCGATGGCCTGGGCACCACCGAGGCGCATCACGGTGTGAACGCCGGCCAGATGAGCGGCCGCCAGCACCACGGGATTCACCTGACCATCATCACTGGCGGGGGAACAGATCACGATCTGTTCAACGCCGGCCACACGGGCCGGGATTGCATTCATGAGGACGGTGCTGGGATAGGCCGCGCGGCCTCCGGGTACGTAGAGACCAGCGCGTTGCACCGGTCGCCAGCGACGCCCCAGCTGTTCCCCATGGGCCCCCTCCATGCGGATGTCGACCGGACGCTGCCGTTGGTGGAATTCGCTGATGCGGCGGTGGGCCAGTTCGAGGGCATCTCGCAGGTTGTCCGGCAGGCCATTCCAGGCTTGTTCAAGCTGCTGCTTCGGCACCGCAACCGGATCGGGACGGAAGCCGTCGAAGCGTTCCGTGAACTCGCACACAGCAGCATCGCCCCGCTCACGAACGGCCGTGAGAATGGAGTCAACCCGATCCTGAACCTCCTTCTGTTCGCTGGTTTTGGTGCGTTGGGTTAACCGCTGCAATGCGGCCTCAGCCTGTTGGGGATCCCTGACGCAGCGCAGAGGGAAGGCCAGAGATCGGCTTGCGGACAAGGCGTGGGCGGGGGGCGGTTCGATCAAGCTAGAGCCCGGTTGTGTCAACAGCCGAGGAGTATGGTGTTGGATTGTTCGCATCGTTTCAGCCTCAGTGGCCAATAACAAAGCAGCGAAAAAGCGGATTGAGATCGCTGAGCGCAACCGCCTTCGCAACCGCACCTACAAGTCCGCCCTGCGCACCCTGATGAAGCGTTGCTTTGTCGCTTGCGATGCCTACAGCCAGGAGCCCGGAGATTCAGCCAAGGCTTCTGTTTCCGCTTCGATGAATGCGGCTTTCAGCAAGATCGACAAGGCTGTGAAGGTCGGTGTGTTGCACCGCAACAACGGAGCCCATCAGAAATCCCGTCTCAGCGCCGCAGTGCGCAAGGTGCTCGAGCCCTCGAGCTGATTGATGACGGCCGGCAGAATGGGGGCGAAAGCGCGTTTCGCCCTCCTGTGTCGTCCATCCCAACGTTGATTGACAGCCACTGTCACATCGTTTTTCGAAATTTTGATGACGACCTTGATGACGTCGCCGCGCGCTGGCGCGACGCAGGGGTGAAGTCATTGCTGCACGCGTGCGTGGAGCCATCCGAAATTCCGGCGATCCGTGCCCTTGCCGATCGATTCCCGGAGATGCGGTATTCGGTCGGGGTTCATCCGTTGGATACGGAGCACTGGCGTGACGACACCGTTGCCGTGCTGCGGCGGGCGGCCCTGGAGGACGCGCGGGTGGTTGCCATCGGCGAACTGGGTCTCGATCTGTTCCGTGACAGGAACCTCGAGGAGCAGCTTGCTGTGCTGCGTCCTCAATTGGATCTGGCGGTGGAGTTGAACCTGCCGGTGATCATTCACTGCCGGGATGCCGCCGAGC
>CAJWIC010000027.1 GCA_913040905.1 uncultured Synechococcus sp.
GAATCCTCCGAACATCCGGGTCATGGCAAGATCCACTTCGCGATCAGCCCACCAGCTGGCGGGGTCATAAAGGGCACCACGCCCATCCATCAGCACCCCTGCATTACCGCCCCAGAGGTCGCCATGCACCAGGGCAGGGCTAGGATCATGGGCATCCAGCCGCTGAATCAGGCCAGTCAGCAACCGATCCAGCCAGTCCTCGGGCAGGCAGAGATCCCTGACCAGGGCCAACTGGGGACGCAGCCGCAGCTCCACAAAGCAGAGACCCCAGTCATCCCGCCATCCCCCCGGCTGGGGGCCTGCACCGATGTAGCCATCCCGACCCCAGCCGAAGCGGTGGGGTGAGACCGCTTGCGAGGCCCGATGCAGCAGTGCCAGACCGCGGCCCAGGGCCTGCTGATCGCTGCCGCTGAGCTCTAGCCAGGGCAGCAACAACACCGCTCCGCCGGGCAGGGCTGCCAGGGCCAGGGGCTTGGGCACCACCAGCCAATCCGGGTCGGCGTGGGCATGCAGAGCCTCAAGCGCTTCGGCCTCCACCTCAAACAGGGCCATGGCCTGAAGGTTGCCGCTTTTGGCGAACAGTCGCTCGCCATCCGCCAACGTCAGACACCAGGCCTGGTGGATGCAGCCGCCCCCCACCGCACGCACATCCACCAGCTGGCGACCCGCCAGCGGTCCGGTGGATGCCACCAGCTCCTGCCGCAGTTGGGGGTGCATCGCCAGGAAGGATCGCTCACTTGCCAGCATGCACCCGTTCAGGGGTGCGCTTTGACGGCAACCGATGTGATCGTGATCGGTGGCGGCATCGCCGGCCTCACCGCAGCGGCGCTGCTGGCCAAGCAAGGGCTGCCGGTGACGCTGCTGGAGGCGCATCACCAGCCCGGGGGGTGTGCCGGCACGTTCCGTCGGGGTCCATGGACCTTTGATGTGGGCGCCACCCAGGTCGCCGGCCTCGAATCTGGCGGCAGCCATGCCCGACTGCTGCAACATCTGGGCCTGCCCCTGCCGGAAGCCGAGATCCTTGACCCTGGTTGTGTGGTGGACCTTGGGGATGGCTCGGAGCCCATCTCCCTCTGGCATGACCCTGAGCGCTGGAGCGAGGAACGCCGTCGCCAGTTCCCCGGCAGCGACGCCTTCTGGCGTCTGTGTGAGCTGATCCATCGCAGCAACTGGGGTTTTGCCGGTCGCGATCCGGTGGTCACACCACGCTCTCTTTGGGACCTCCGCCAACTGGTCACCGCTCTGCGCCCAATCACCGTGGCGTCAGGTCTGCTGACGGGACTGACCATGGCCGACCTGCTCGGCCTCTGCGGTTGTGGCGACGACCCACGCCTGCGACGGTTCCTCGACCTCCAGCTCAAGCTGTATTCCCAGGAGCCCGCGGACCGCACCGCAGCCTTGTACGGCGCCACGGTGCTGCAGATGGCACAGGCACCGCTGGGGCTCTGGCATCTGCATGGCTCGATGCAAGTGCTCAGCGATCAGCTGGTGGAGGCGATCGAAAGCCAGGGCGGCCGCGTACTGATGCGCCATCGGGTCACCGCCCTCGAACCCACCGACCAGGGCTGGCGGGTCGTGGTGGATAGTCCCACCGGCCGTGGTCAGAGCCATAGGGCCGCTGATCTGGTCTGCAGCCTGCCGCCCCAGTGTTTGCTGGATCTGATCTCCGAAGCGGTGATGCCCAGGGGTTACCGGCAACGTCTGAGCCAGCTGCCGGAACCCAGTGGCGCGCTGGTGCTGTATGGCGCCGTGCGACGGGAGGCCTTGCCCAACGCTTGTCCGGGCCATCTGCAGCGGGGGGTCGACGATCCAGGCTCTTTGTTCGTCTCGATCAGCCGCGATGGTGACGGACGGGCCCCCGCCGGCCAGGCCACCCTCATCGCCAGCGTGTTCACCCCCACCGCGGACTGGTGCAGCCTGGACGAAGAGTCGTATCAGGCCCGAAAAAGCGAGCGTCTTGAAGCCATGCGCCGGGAGCTCAACCAGTGGCTTGATCTGCAGCCCCAGGACTGGTTGCATCTGGAATTGGCCACCCCCCGGGGATTCGCCGGTTGGACCGGGCGACCGAGGGGGATGGTCGGGGGGCTCGGCCAGCATCCGAGCCGCTTCGGTCCCTTCGGGCTGGCGGGGCGCTCCCCGATGTCAGGCCTTTGGCTCTGTGGCGACAGCTTCCATCCCGGCGAGGGGACGGCCGGGGTCAGCCTGTCGGCCCTCAACGCCTGCCGGCAGCTGGTGGCAGAACGTGGTGGCGAGCTGCAACTCAGAGGTTGAAGTCCGCAGGCGCATCGAGGAAACCAGGCCGCAGGGCCTGCGTTCGGGTCAGTTCCTTGTGCAGCTGATCCCAGTTGGATTTGATCACAGCATCCTCCAGCTGCTCCAGACTCCAGCGGTAGGCCGCCAGGGCCTTGAGCACCGCCTCGCGATTACGGCTGGCCATGGCCACCCCCAGGTCGGGATTACCACCACCGACTCGGCTGGTGTCTGCGAAACCACTGGATGCAAGAGCCTGGGCGAGAGTGCGGATCTCAGGGTCGCGCTCATCGCCGGCAGCCCGCAGCAGCGCCGCACTCACCAGCACTGGCATGTGGGAGATCAGCGCCACCGCCTGATCGTGCTGATCGGCGGCGGCCGTGATCCAACGGCTGCCGAGTCGTCCGGCGAGCGCTTCCACCACCGCCAGTGCCGCGGGATCGGTTTTGGCATCAGGGGTGGCAATCCAGGGGCGCCCCTGGAACAGATCGCGCTGACCCGCCTCCACACCAGCCTCTGCTGTTCCCGCCATGGGGTGACTGGCCACAAACCGCGGGTGACGGCTGTTCCAAGCCTCCAGCACCGGTTGTTTCACCGAACCGACGTCAGTCACCACCGCCCCAGCCGGCAGGGCCTCCAAGAGCTCCGAACTCGGCTGGAGCAGAGCCGGAATCGGCAACGCCAGGATCACCAGGTCGCAGCAGGCCAGGCAGGAGGGATCGGTGCTCACCGCACTGACGAGTCCCCGCTCCATCGCCCGTTCAGCCGTTGCCGAACGGTGGACTAGGCCTTGCACCCTGATGCCCTGAGCGCGCAGGTCCAACCCGATCGATCCACCGATCAGGCCGAGACCGACGATCCCAACGCAGCCCGATTCCACATCCATACCGCTCAACGGTCCTGGAGCCATGTTGGTCGATCGATTGCAGTGAACCGTTTGGGCGTGGAACTCTGCTTAGGGTTCACCGATGCTGGAAGCTCAAGCCCACAGCCACCTGAAGACACTGCTGCGGCAGGGTGAATCAAACTGGCCCCATCACCTGACCCTCAGTCGGCTGGTCGGCCGCAGTCTGAGGCGCGGCGACAGGACCCTGCTGAGCCTGGCCCCGAACCAACGCGAACGTTGGTGGCTGGGTCTGCTGATGCCGCTGTGTCTCCAACCCAGCAGCGCCGTGCTCGTGCTGACAGCACAGCAGCGGCAGCGCCTGCTTCAGGTGGAACGCCCCCGCCTGGCCCGCCAGGGATTCCGGCTGGCCTGCTGGGAGGGCAACAGCCCCCCACCTCAGGATCAACTCTGGCTGCTGGACCATGCCGGCCTGATCCAGGCGCATCGCCATGGCCTGCTGGGCGACCGGCAATTGCTGCTGCCAGGCATCGATCAGCTCAGCGAGCAGCTGCGACGCTGCATGGCCATCCGCCTCGATGCAACCCACTGGGAACAGTTGCGTCTGGCCCTCCCCCAGGCGGAGAAGCCCCTGCTGGAGATGCATGAACGACTCAGCAGACAACTGTTCCGGGAGGCGCCAAGGGTTGATGCCTGCATTCGTCTGGACAACAGCGCCTGTCAGAGCCTGCGCGATCTGCTGAGCGTCCTAGGGCCCTGTCCATCCCCCTGGTCAGACCTGCTCACCTGCGACCCACGCGAGTGGGCGAACTGGGCCGAGCTGGATCACACCATGTTGCAGTGGAGCTGGTGCCTGGAACCGCTGGAACCCTTGCAGCAGCTCCAGGGGCTGCTGAGCCAGCGCCCAGTATTGATGCTCAGCGATAGCGGCGACAGCACCCGCCTGGAACAGGAACTGTTGGCGGCCAATGCCACGCCCACGGTCACCGCAGTGCTGCGGGAAACGGAGCTGGAGGAGCCACTGCCGTTGTTTGCCCCAAGGCGTCAGCCCCTACCCAACACCGAGATTTACGCCGAGCACCTGCTCGAGCAGAGTCGGCGTCTGATTCTGGGCCGTCCTGGCCTCACGGTTCTGCTGCTCGACGATCCCAGCCTCCGCCGGACACTCACGGCATCACTGGCCGCCGAATTCGGCACCCGAGTTCAGGATGAGTGCACCGCACCGGAAGCCAACGGCGTGATCAGCGGCAGTTGGAGCTGGTGGTTGCAACATCTCCACCTGTTGCCGGAGCCCGAGCAGATCATCATCGGCCTACTGCCGCTCGCCAGCCTCACCAACCCGATCACAGCCGCTCGAGTGGAGCGGCTGAAATCTCAGGGTGCGGACTGGTTTCGCTCCCTGCTGTTGCCGGAAGCGCTCCGCCAGATTCCTGCCGCCGTGGCTCCCCTTCGCCGCTCGGGAGGCAGGCTTGCGGTGCTGGATGGCCGCCTGCGCGGCCGAAGCTGGGGCGACCAAGTGCTGCAGCGGCTTGAACCCTGGCGCCCGCTCCAACGGCTTCTGCCTGACTGACTCAACCCCATCAGACCTGAATAAGCTGACGGGAGGACAGCTTGTTGGGATGGGAGAAGCTCGCCGACGGTCGGCCCAGGGCCTGCCACCACGCCAGCCCAAAAAAGGGACATCCTCTGAGGACACGTCTCCCCGGATCGTGTCCTGGATCCCCCTCACCCGAAATCAGAGCCAGCAGTTTGTGGCGGTCACCACCCGCGGGGCGTGGATCGGAATCGGCGCCATGGTTGTGTTCTGGGTGACAGTGCGCTTCATCGGCCCAGCTGCGGGCTGGTGGACCCTGGCGGACACCCCCTGACACCCCGGGGGCCGAACGCGCAGAAGCTGAAGAAAACCTTTAGCATGGGTCTTACTTAGGACTCAGGCATGTTTCCCCGTCTCGCCGAGCACTACCGCTCTGTGGTTCAGGACCTCGTGATGAGTCTGCAGGCTCTGGCCACCGGCCTCAAATCCAATGGCATCACCGCCAGCTGCTACTCCTGCGGGGACGGCGAAGATGGTCACGGTGCGTCGTTCGTCGCCGACCTCGGCGATGGTCATGTGGTGCGTTTTCTCGTGTCCGATTTCGGCATCAGCTGGGTGGAATCCCGCCACGGCCATGAGCTGGTGAAGCTGGAAGGTGCCGAGGCCATCCAGGAACTCCAGCGGATGACCGAAATGCTGCATCAACGCAGGGGTGCGGACAGCACAGCAAGCCAACTGTCCACACCATCCCTGACCTGAGTCAGGCGGCAGCCTCACCGGCAGTGGCTTTCTGAGGCGAACTCGCCGCAGAGCGAGCCGCTGCAGCGAGAGGCTTCATGGAGTTGGCCTTCACTTCGGATCCCTCGGTGAGCTTCTGACGCACCAGCTGTTCGATGGTGGTGGCGGCGTCGGGATTCTCTTCCATCCAGGTGATGGTGTTGTCCCGGCCTTGACCGATGTTGTCGCCCTCATAGCTGTACCAGGCCCCCTTGCGGATCACCACTCCGGTTTCTTCCGCCAGATCCAGCAAACAACCCAGGGTGCTGATGCCGCGGCCGAACAGGATGTCGAACTCAGCGATGCGGAACGGCGGAGCCACCTTGTTCTTGGCGACTTTGACCTTGGCCCGGATCCCGAATTCCTCCGTCCCTTTCTTCAGCGTCTGGATCCGACGGATGTCCAGTCGAACGGAGGCATAGAACTTCAGCGCGTTACCACCCGTGGTGGTTTCAGGGTTGCCGTAGGTGACGCCGATCTTGAGGCGCAGCTGGTTGAGAAAAATCACCGTGCAACCGGATTTGCCGATGTTGCCCGTGATCTTCCGCATCGCCTGACTCATCAGACGAGCCTGACTTCCAACCGCCAGATCCCCCATCTCACCTTCGATCTCAGCCCGCGGGGTCAGGGCCGCCACCGAGTCGATCACAACAATGTCAACCGCCGCCGAGCGCACCAGCTGATCGACGATCTCCAGTGCCATCTCGCCGGTATCCGGCTGGGACACCAGCAGGTTTTCCACATCCACGCCGAGAGAGGCGGCGTAAACCGGATCCAGGGCATGCTCAGCGTCGACAAACGCAGCCACACCGCCACGCTTCTGCACTTCTGCAATGGCATGCAGGGTGAGGGTGGTCTTACCGGAGCTTTCCGGTCCGTAGATCTCCACCACGCGGCCCTTGGGATAACCGCCACCCAGGGCCAGATCGAGGGTGAGGGCTCCGGTGGAGATGGTTTCCACCCGCATCCGGGAGGCGTCGCCGAGGCGCATGATCGACCCCTTGCCGAAATTGCGCTCGATCTGGCCGAGCACCAGATTCAGCGCCTTGTCACGCTCGCCGGAGGAACGGGGATCGGAACCGGGGGCGGCGTTTTTCATCTCTGCAGGCATGGAAGCAACCTGAAACTAAGGAACGAGAGATCCAATGCCACAGAAGTGCCGAATCGTCTCAAGTAGTACAGGCGTACGCTAACGGATCAGGGCCATTGCGCCAGGGGGGCGGCGAACCGTTCCGGGGCAATCAGCTGGATTTCCTGCGGGAGATCCTCGCGATCGGAGGGCTTGAGGTAACCCCAGCTCGCCAGCCAGCACGGCAGCGCCTGAAGACCATCGGTGCCATGCACCGTCTCGAGGGTGGCACGGCGGTCTTCGACAAAACCCGCCAGCACGCGTTCCCGCTGCAGTCGCAGCAACACCTCCGGCTTCGGGCCGGCTTCCCGTCCATCCAAGCGCCAGGGCTGCAAGCCAAGGCTCTCCAGCAACTCAGCGGTGAATGCAGCCGTCTTGGTGGTGAGCACAGCCCAATCCACCCCCTCTCCCTGAAGGGCCTGCAATCGATCCACCAGACCGGGGAACGGGTGATGAAGGCCAAGCCAGGCGGCTCGATCAGAGCCGACCGCCTGCTGCCGCACCTCGTCCAGGGCCTCCTGCAGTTGCGAGGCGGACCAGCCACGCCGCTGCAGAGCCAGGGCCTGCTCAGGCCCGTAGTCCTTGATCCAGCGCTCGGGGTCCAGCCGAGGCATTTCAGCGGCCAGCAGCACCATCTCCCAACCGTGATGCACCCAGGGACGCAACCGACGGAAACCCTGCGGCACCTGATCAGGCCCGAGCCCCTGGGGCTCTGCATTGAGCCGCTGGGCTGCCATCCAGGCACTCCACCAGTACTCGGCCATGCCATCGACGATGACTCCGTCGAAGTCAAAGACGAGGAGAGGACGTGCCGTCATGACGGAAAAACTGGGCCGCTAGGATTCGAACCTAGGAATGGCGGGACCAAAACCCGCTGCCTTACCACTTGGCGACGGCCCAATGATCCGGGCGGCTGCGCGATCGGACAGCGCTCCGGCTTGTCAATAGTTACCCACAGCAGGCTCACCTTCGTCAATCCACCAATGGGTCATCAGGGCGGGAAGACACGCAATCGACAATGTTCCGCCTTGCCGAAGACATCGCTCCGCAAGCGATAACGCTGCACAAGATCGGCTTGCATCCGTCGCACCCGTTCGGACCGCGGCAGCAGTTCCACAGGGCGCCCCTGCGGCATCACCACCTGCTCCACAGCCAGCCGACACTCCTCGAGACCAGCCAGTTCGTCGTCCTGGTCGTCCCCAGGGACGAAACCAGTCTCCTCCTGATCCGTCCCCTCGCGCCGACTGAGCAACCGTTCCAGAGCCCGCTCCACCTGGGGCAAGGTGTCGGCCTTGATCACCAGGATCGGCAACTTCAGCTCACGGGCCTGCCGCCGTAGCGACGGCTGACGTCCCAACCCCTGACGGATGCTCAAGACCACATCCGCATCGGTTAGATCCTCCACCACCCGCACGGGCCATCCATGGCGGCGGGTCGACTCCTCCACCAGCTGCGGTGTGATTCCGCAGCACAACACCTGAAGATCGTCGCTGGCGGGGTCGGTCTTCACCTCGGTGTCGATGGGGGACGGATCGACGGGCGGGGGCATCGGCACAGCCACCAAGGCAGGACGGTTCTGCAGCCCTGGAGAGGCCTGTTGGCGGGGGCGCCGCTGGTCGGGTGAATCCACCAACCGAACAGCGCCATCAGCCGCTAGCTCACGCTCCTGGGTCCGGGGCGGCAGGCCGCGCAGCAACTGGTCCACCGTGGAGGCCACATCGGTATGCACCATCCAGCGCTGGCGACTGTGCATCTCCACCGCCACGGGGAACGTGGGCTCGGCGGCGCGCTCAAGCACTGTTTTCTGACTGCGCCGTCGCCGGGCTTCATCGTCCCCGAGGGTCACCGACTGAATACCGCCCACCAGATCACTGAGGGTGGGGTTCTTGATCAGATTGGCGAGGGCGTTGCCGTGGGCCGTGGCCACCAGCATCACGCCCCGTTCGGCAATCGTGCGGGCCGCCTGGGCCTCCAGCTCCGTTCCGATCTCGTCGATGACGATGACCTCCGGCATGTGGTTCTCCACCGCCTCGATCATCACCTGGTGCTGTTGTTCAGGCCGGGCCACTTGCATCCGACGGGCCCGACCGATTGCGGGATGCGGGATGTCACCATCGCCGGCGATCTCATTGCTGGTGTCGATCACCACGACCCGCCGCTGCAGGTCATCTGCCAGGACGCGAGCAATCTCGCGCAAGGCGGTGGTTTTGCCGACGCCTGGGCGCCCCATCAGCAGCAGGGACTGACCACCATCCAGCAAATCCCGCACCAGGGCCACGGTGCCGAAGACTGCACGGCCAACCCTGCAGGTCAGGCCAACCACATCTCCACGGCGATTGCGGATCGCGCTGATCCGATGCAGGGTCCGCTCGATTCCGGCGCGGTTATCGGCACCGAAGCAGCCCAGCCTGGCCACCGTGGCGTCCAGGTCCTCCCGACTGAGTGCGACCTCACCAAGGGCCACGGCCTGTCCGGGATAGCGTGCTTCCGGGAGACGTCCCAGATCGAGCACCACTTCCAGCAGCTGGTCCCGGCGTTCCGGCGGGTGAAGTGCTTCACGCACTGGATCTGGAAGCAGCGCCAGCAACCGCTCGAGATCGTCTGTGATCCGTTGTGTGGTCATCACGGCACCCTCCGGACCGCTTTTAGCAGGGGCGTTCCATCCCTGGCCGCTTCCGCCATGGCTCCACCAGGGAGCGGGCCAGCGTCAGACCAGACCGCCAACCATCAGACCAGTGACGCAGGGATGTGCCCTGGGCCTGTGCCTCCTGGATCAAAGGCATCAGCAAACGACGCGCCATCCCACCGAAAGCGACACCTGCAGGTCGTTCGTCTTGCTGCAGCAGCTGCACCGTGCTGGCATTGGTGCCACCGGCCAGTTGCAGCGGTCCTGGCGGAGCCAGCGGCTGCATCCTGCGCCACAGCTGGACCGCGGCTCGAGCCGTGCCGGCGCCGACATCACCACTCATCGGGCGTCCATCCAGCTGCCACAGGGGACTGAAGCCCCAATGGCGCAGGCTGCCGTGCCGTTGCCACAGCTCCTGGCCAAGGGCGGAAGGGGTCAGGGCATGGCCCTCCAACCCACAACTCACGGCAAGACGCTGCAGCGGCACCCCCGACCTAGCCAGCTGCGCCAACACGGCATCGAAGGCCTCACCCCGTCCAGGGGCGGTGTGCACTTCCACCGCATCCGGACGCATCGCCGCCACCAACGCAGCGATCGCTTCGGAACCGAGCCGGTGGTCGCGCTCTTCGATCAGTCCCAGTGGACAGCTGGGTAGACAGCGGCCACAGCCGTAACAACGGCGCTCATCCACCGCTCCTTGGTCTGCGATCGCCTCCGCAGGGCAGACCCGCTGGCAGGGTCTCGGGCAGTTGATGGGACAACGGGCAGGATCAAACCAGGCCTTGCGGAAGTGGGCATCACTGCCATCGCTGACGCTCACCATCAGCCAGGGCCGTGCCATGCCGTGCTGTTCGAGCCAATCAAGACCCTGACGAGCCGCTCTCACAACGGCCGGATCGGCGGCTACGTCAATGCAATCGATGCCGACTGCTCCGTACACAGCACAGAGATCGGTAATCGCCGGTAGGTCCTGGTTGCTGGCACCACAGATCAACTTGACCCAGTGCCCCTGCAGAAGGGCGTCGTGAGGACTCAGCTGGCCAGAAGGCCGCTCATCGGCTGCCATCGCAGGCTCCTGGCTCCGCCCATCTCCACGATGATGCGCAGGCGTGGTTCCCGGCTGCAGAGATCGCAGAGAGAGCGCAGTTCCGAATGCGACAGCACCTGCCCCTCAAGCAGCCAAAGGGCCACCTGGGCGTCACCGTCCAACAGATCCCCCAGCTGCGGCACCACCTCTTGGACCTCGCCGACGGCAGCACCCCGACCGACGCTTTGATGGCCGAGATGGGGAGGACGGATGCCGTGCTTCTGCATCAGAAACACCTCCGGATCGCCCAGGCCACGTGCTGAAGTGATGCGGGTGCGATAGCCGGCAGCGCGCAACCGGCGCAACAACCGGGTTTCGGCTCCACCTTCCAACGGGGCATGCACGGCAAGGCAGCCATGGGCTTCAAGGTCACGGCGGAATGTCCGACCGGTGAGAAGCAGAGGCATGGCTGCAGAAATGCTGGAAGAGAGTCTGGCAGTCAAAGGCAGAAGCGGGGAAGGGAGGTCAGGCACTGATGTATGGTCTTTGTTTGTTCTGCATTTCTGTGCCCGTCCGCTAGCCGGGCCTCCAGTTGGCAGAACAGACCCTGCGATTGCGCTGGGTCCTCAGGCCAGAGCGGATCATTCGATCCGCCGGGAAACTTCCAGAGCACTCCGTGCACAGGTCAGTCCCAGCCTCGCTGAATCGTTCGCTAGCCCCATTCGAAAGAGATCCTCCGCGGATTCTTCTCTCGAACAACGTCTGCGTCCAACCGATCAGCACGCCATGCCCCAACCGGATCTCCGGTTGGTGCTAGTTCCGCTGGCGCTTCCTCCCCACTCATGTCAATCGGCATTCTCGGGAAGAAGCTGGGCATGTCCCAGTTCTTCGACGAGCAGGGCAGAGCCGTCCCCGTCACCTTGATCGAGGCCGGCCCCTGCCGCATCACACAACTCAAAAGCAGCGACACCGATGGCTACGCCGCGGTGCAGATCGGCTTTGGCGACACCCGCGAAAAGCTGATCAACAAGCCTGCAAAGGGTCACCTCAACAAAACCGGTGAAACCCTCCTCCGTCACCTTCGCGAGTACCGCGTTGACGGCCTGGAGGGATTCGAACTGGGCGGATCGATCACCGTTGGTGATTTCGAGGCCGGCCAGAAGGTGGATGTCAGCGGTGACACGATCGGCCGTGGATTCTCCGGTTATCAGAAACGCCACGGTTTCAGCCGTGGACCGATGACCCACGGTTCCAAGAACCACCGCGAGCCCGGCTCAATCGGCCCCGGCACCACGCCTGGACGCATCTACCCCGGCAAGCGCATGGCCGGTCGCTACGGCGGCAAGAAGATCACCACCCGCGGCCTGACCATCCTCA
>CAJWIC010000028.1 GCA_913040905.1 uncultured Synechococcus sp.
TCCTGGGCGCGGCCCACGTCCTGTTCGAAGCCCAGCACCTGGGCCCGGTATTTGCATAAGGAACAGTTCATGGCGGTGTCGCCTCGCAGGACGTCCTCCACCCGCTCCTTGAACGTGTCCACCACCAGAGGGTGTTGGCCGAGGTAGCCGGCGGAGAGAAAGTCCACTTCGGGGTGGTCCGCTGCCACCCGGTCGGTGTGCTGACGGATGCGGCTCACCAGAACTCCTGAAAACAGGAAGTAAGGCACCACCACGATGCGTTGGAATCCCAGTTTCACCAGTTGTCGCAGGCCTGGTTCGACCAGGGGGAAGGTCACCCCTGAGTAGACCGTTTCACCCCAGCCGAAGCCAAAGCCTTCCACCAGCATCCGTGTGACCTTGGCCACATTGGAATTGGCATCGGGATCGGAGGATCCTCGTCCCACCACCACCAGCAGCGTTTCCGCCAGCGGCACCTGCGAGGGGGCACTCTCAAGGCATTCGCGGACACGCGCTCCAGCGGCCGCAACCATCAGACGATCCACCCCTAATTCGCGGCCGTAATCAATCGGCAGGCCCGTTTCGGCGGTGAACGTGTTGAGCACCGACGGGATGTCGTTTTTGGCATGCCCAGCCGCAAACAACATCGCTGGAATGGCGAGGACTCGGGTCACCCCCTGCTGTCGCAGAGACTCAAGGCCATCCCGCAGGATCGGGCGGGCGAACTCCAGATAGCCATGTTCCACCGGCATCGGTGCCAGCTTTGGTCGCAGGGCTTCCACCATCTGGGCGAATTCCTCGACTGCCAGTCGGTTGCGGCTGCCATGGCCGCAGATCAGGACGCCGAGTCGGTCGTTTGGGGATTCGGCCAAGGGGGCGTGCCACTGTTCGGAGTGATCTGACCCTATCGGTTGCAGCGGAATGGATCAGCTCGTTCGTCCCCTGTTCAATCCCCAGGCAGCAGCTGCCGGGGCGCGGGGCCTGTTGCAGCCCACCCCAGAGGATCTGTCGAGCCTTGTTGGGGGATGGAGTGGTCCCCGGCCGTTGCGCGTCTGCAGCGGGGGCACCAGCTCCAGGGCTGCAGCGGCTGGTCAATGGACCCTGGATCTGCGCCGCACCATGGCCCAGGTCAGCTGGAACCCTGCGGACCAGACGGTGAGCATCGGTGGTGGATGTCGGATGGGGGAGGTGCTGGACAAGCTCTATCCCCTGGGACGCAGCGTGGTGGGCGGTCTGTCGGGTTGGCCAGGTGTCGGCTACGTGCTGACCGGGGGAATGGGGCCGTTCAGCCGTGAGCTGGGTCTGGCGGTGGATCAGCTTCAGGCCGTGGCAGGGGTCTGGGGCAGCGGTGAACCGTTCGTGCTGCGGCGTGATCGGGATCAAGGCACGGCGGAGTGGCGTGGCCTCTGCGGTGCAGCACCATTTCTGGCGGTTGTGCGTGAGGTGGTGCTCGCCACCCAGCCCTTGCGCCCTCTCTGGATCAGAACGTCCACGGGATCGCCTGAGCAGCTGCCGGACCAGCTCATCGCAGCGGAACGCTCCGATCCCAGCACCTCGCTGCAGTGGAGCTGGGGCTGTGACGGCGGCCTCAGGCAGCTGCACGTGTCTGCCCATGAACAGTCCGGCTGGCAGCGGATCGATGGACTGCACCAACTGCCTCCACTGACCCCGCCGACGCCAACGGCACTCCGGCTGCATGGGGAGGTGGTGGGTCTGCTCGGACCGGCCAACGCCGAGGGCTGGCGCCGCCTGCTGCCGGACCTGCAGGCTCTGATGCAACGGTGCCCTCACGTCGGCTGCAGCCTGTCCAGCCAGCAACTCGGGAATGCCACCGCTGCAGTGCCGATCGAGGCCACCTCATTCGTGCACCGCGATGCCACCTGGAAGCCCTGGATCACAGCGGTTTGGTCTGCCGGAGACCTGGAGGGTCGCCGGCGCAGCCTTCAGTGGTTGAACGAGCTTTGGTCCTTGCTGGAGCCGCTCTGCCCCGGTGTGCATCTGGCGCAGCTGCACGACCACTTGCCTTTTCATCAGAAAGAGTTGGACCTGGCCTTCGGACCCTGGTTGCCTGGACTGCGTCAGCTCAAGGCGCGCCGGGATCCAGACGGCACCTTGCCAGGGCTCTGATTTACGGTCCCTCTGGCTTCGGCATCCGGTGATGGCCCCGCGTTCCAGTCCAACTCTTGTAAATCAGTGGTTCGCCAACCCAGGCAAGGATTTGCTCTCAGGTCTGGTGGTGGCCTTCGCGATGATTCCCGAGGCCATCGCCTTTTCCGAACTCGCCGGCGTCGATCCAAGGGTGGGTTTGTTTGGAGCCTTCTGCCTCTCCGTCACCATTGCCATTGTTGGCGGGCGGATGGCCATGATCACCTCCGCCACAGGGTCCACAGCACTGCTGATGACTGGGCTGGTTGCCAGTGGTGAAGCCCTAGGTAAGGGGCGCGGGCTCAGCCTTCTTCTGGTTGCAGGTTTGTTGACGGGGGTGCTGCAAATCCTCTGGGGTTATTTACGACTTGGCTATCAGATGCGCTTCGTTCCTCAAGGGGTACTAAGCGGTTTTGTGAATGCACTGGCCTTGCTGATTCTTCAGGCTCAGTTCAAACACCTGGGGTTCGAAGGAGGTCACGGTGGCGGAGATGCTGGGTCACTGATTCCTCATGGCATGCAGATCCCCCTTGTTTGGGGAATGGTGCTGGTGGGACTCGTAATCATTTACGGCCTACCCAGGCTGACAAAGTTGATTCCCGCGCAGTTGATCGCCATTGTTCTGCTGACTTTGGCAAGCATGGGACTGAATCTGAATGTGCCAACCGTCAGTTCGCTTGGACAATTGCCAACTGGATTGCCCGGGCTGCATAACCCCTTCGGAGCCGACGGGGTTCCCTTCAATCTGGACACACTGGGGTTGGTTCTCCCCACAGCCTTGGCCATCTCCCTTGTGGGTCTGATGGAAACGTTCCTGACCCAGGACATTCTTGACGACAAGACTGACACCAGCACGAACAAGAACACTGAAGCTCGTGGTCAGGGCATCGCCAACATTGTTTCTTCGATGTTCGGTGGAATGGCCGGTTGCGCCCTTGTGGGCCAGTCGGTGATGAACGTGGACAACGGCGGAAAAACACGGCTCTCAACCTTGTTCTCGGGGGTCAGCCTGATGGCGATGATCCTGTTGGGACGTCCTTACCTGGAGCGGATTCCGATGGCGGCTCTGGTGGCCGTGATGATCAGCATCGCTGTCAGCACCGCTGATATCAACGGACTGCGCAATCTGCGTCGCATCCCCAAGAGCGATACCTCGGTGATGCTGATGACCTTCGCCGTCACCATGCTCACCACACCGCACAATCTGGCATTGGGGGTGTTGGCCGGTGTTGCCCTCGCTGGAATCCTGTTCAGCCGCAAGGTGGCCAAGGTGATTCAGGTTGAGGCGATTGATCTCAGCGATCAGGAACGCCGTTATCGGGTAAGCGGTCAGTTGTTCTTTGTCAGCAAGGTCTATTTCCTGCAGGGATTTGATCTGCATGATCATCCAGAGCGGATTGTGATTGATCTCTCTTCAGCACATATCTGGGATCAGAGCGGTGTGGCGGCGCTCGATCAGGTGATTCGTAAATTCCGGATGGGAGGTTCTGAGGTTTCCGTGGAGGGCCTGAACGATGAAAGCCTTGATCTGTTCGAACGGATCGGAGGTCAGGAATCCGCCCACGCCTGAGCAGCTTCGGCGCTCAGTTTTTTGCCTGAGCGTCATAGAGCACGGTTAAGCAGACAGACAAATCGTCCTGCATCGCACTCAAGCGACCTTCGATCTCGATGTCATCGGGGTTCACCTGGTTGTAACGCCGGGTGACGTCAGTGCCGATGCTCATCAACATGCAGAGCGTCTGCCAGTCACCGGATTCGCTGGCACGCTGCTGAGCTCCATCAAGAAGAACTCTCAGCAACGCCATTTTGTTGTTGTAGAGCTGTCGATCTCCAGAGTCCCAAGCCAGTACCGGGCTGGTCACGAGCACACCCAGGAGCAGCAGCAGACCCGGTATCGCTCGCATCACTGCACCGGAGGATTCCTGGAAGTTAGGGGCTTTGCCGTGATGTGGCCATGAATCTGGGACAATCCCACCCGATCCGTACCAATGCAGATGATCCGATCCAGCCGTCGTCTTCTGATCGGAGCCATCGCTGCTGTTGCTGGCTTGTTCGGGGGGTGCGCATCCCTGGACGAGGTCGGCAGCTCACGGCTGGATCTTGTGAAGCAGAGGGGTGAGCTGCTCTGTGGTGTGAGCGGCAAGATTCCAGGCTTCAGCTTTCTCAGTGCAGAGGGCACGTACACCGGGCTCGATGTCGACATCTGTCGGGCCATGGCCGCCGCCTTCCTCGGTGATGCGGACAAGGTTCAGTACAGACCGCTGACGGCACCTGAACGGTTCACGGCCCTGCGCTCCGGTGAAATTGATCTGCTCTCCCGGAACACCACCCATACCCTCAGCCGCGATGCGGAGGGTGGCAATGGTGTCGGGTTCGCTCCCGTGGTGTTTCATGACGGCCAGGGATTGATCGTGCCGGCCGACAGTGGCGTGGCGACCCTTGCTGATCTGAACGGCAAGGCCATCTGCGTGGGTTCAGGCACCACCACAGAGCAGAACCTCAACGACGTTTTTGCGTCCAAGGGGATTCCGTACACCCCGATCAAATACCAGGACCTCAACCAAGTGGTGGGTGGCTATCTGCAGGGGCGCTGCCAGGCCATGACCTCGGACCGCTCGCAGCTGGCCGCAGCCCGCTCCGGCTTCGACGAGCCGAACGCCCACGTGATCCTTGAGGACCGTCTGAGCAAGGAGCCTCTGGCGCCAGCGGTGGTCGGTGGTGATCAGCGGTTCGTCGATGCGACGACCTGGGTGATCTATGCCTTGATCGAGGCGGAGGAGCGCGGCATCACCCAAGCGAACCTCGATCGTCAGCTGCGTGCTGCTGAAGCGGATCCAACCCAGGGGGCCCTGCGGCGTTTCCTGGGGGTTGATGCCGGCCTGGGTCGCAAGCTTGGACTCCCCGATGATTTCGTCGTGCAGGCCATTCGGGCCACGGGCAATTACGGCGAGATCTACAACCGCCACCTCGGGCCGCAGAGTCCGGTTGCGATCCCCCGCGGTGCCAACCGCCTGGCCGTCGACGGTGGCTTGATGATCGCTCCTCCCTTCACCTGATGCGTCGCCGTCGTCTGCTGCTGCAGCTGGTTCTGGCGGGGCTGTTACTCGCCTTGCTCGGCTTGCTGATCAATAATCTGACCGTCAATCTGATCCGCACGGGTCTGGGCCTCGGCTTCGGTTGGCTGGGACGTCCAGCGGGCTTCGCCCTGGCGGAAACAGCGCTCCCTTACGCCCCCTCTGACCCTTACCTCTGGGCGTTGACCATCGGCTGGCTCAACAGCCTCAAGGTGATCCTTGCGGGTCTGGTGCTGGCCACGCTGCTGGGTGTCGCGGCGGGTGCGGCTCGCAACAGCGCCAACCGTTTGCTGCGCTGGCTGGCGGGGAGCTATGTCGCCTTGATTCGACAGGTTCCGCTGCTGCTGCAGCTGCTGTTCTGGTATTTCGTCGCTTTCCTCGGCCTGCCGGAGATGCCTGTCGGCGGATTGATTCAACTGTCCAACCAGGGCATTCAGTTGCTCGGGCTGAACCTGAGTGTGGAGTTCTGCGCTGTTCTCACGGGGTTGACGGTGTTCACCGGGGCCTCGATTGCTGAAATCGTTCGCGGTGGGATCAATGCCGTGCCCCGGGGGCAATGGGAAGCCTTCCGCAGCCTGGGGCTGGATGAGGGGCTGGGCCTGAGGCGGATTGTGCTGCCCCAGGCCCTGCCAGCCATCCTGCCGGCACTGACCAGCCAGTACCTGAATCTGGCCAAGAACAGCACCCTTGCCATTGCCGTTGGCTACGCCGACCTCTATGCCGTCAGCGACACCACGATCACCCAGACGGGGCGTGCCATCGAAGGGTTTCTGTTGCTGCTGTTCAGCTTTCTGTTGCTCAATCTGATGATCAGCGGTGGCATGGCAGCTCTCAACGGAGCGGTGCTCGGTCGGCTGCGGAGGAGTCGCTGATGACGCGCTGGGGGGATCGTCTGATCACATTGCTGCTGTTGGCCCTGCTGGGTTGGGGTGGTTGGGGCGTGTTGCACTGGCTCCTGCAGGGGGCTGAGTGGTCCGTGGTGAGTGCCAACCTGCCGCTCTATGCAGTGGGCAGTTACCCCGCTGATCAGCGCTGGCGACCTCTGCTCTGGATCGCCATCTGCGCGGCGCTGGTGGTGCTGACCCTTGTGGGCCCGAGGGGGGCGAGCTGGCGCCGTGCCCTGCCCCTGCTCTGGATTGCCATGGCACCCCTCGGATTGTGGTTGCTGGCGGGTGGGCTGGGTCTGCTTCCCGTGGGAACGCGTCATTGGGGTGGCCTCACCCTCACCCTGCTGCTCACCGCCGGGAGCGGCCTGCTGGCGCTTCCATTGGGGGTGTTGCTGGCCCTTGGCCGTCGCAGTGATCTGCCGGTGCTGCGCTGGAGCAGCACGGCTTACATCGAGCTGATGCGGGCCGTGCCGCTGATTGCGGTGCTGTTCTTCGGGCAACTGCTGATCCCCCTGTTTCTGCCTCCGGGTTTGGAGATCAACCGCGTGCTGCGAGCCGTGTTGGCCTTTGCCTTCTTTGCAGCGGCCTACATCGCCGAAGACGTCAGAGGTGGGTTGCAGTCGATTCCACCGACCCAACGGGAGGCCGCGCTGGTTCTCGGCCTGTCCCCTCTGCAGACGCTGCAGCTGGTGGTGCTTCCTCAGGCGCTGCGGGTGGCTCTGCCGTCGCTCACCAATCAGGCGGTGGGACTGTTGCAGAACACCAGCCTGATGGCGATTCTGGGCCTGGTGGAGCTGCTGGGAATCAGCCGCAGCCTTCTGGCCAATCCGGCCTTCATCGGTCGCTATCTGGAGGTGTATCTCTGGCTGGCTGCGGTTTACTGGCTGGCATGCACGGCGATGGCTCTGCTGGCCCGCCACCTGGAAGTCCAGCTCGATCCCGTCCGAACCAACCGATGACCGTTGCGATCCGCGCCACCGACCTGGTGAAGAGTTACACCCCTGGGGTGAGGGCTTTGGACCGGGTGAGCCTGGAGGTCAGTCATGGTGAGGTGCTGGTGGTGATGGGCCCTTCCGGTTCGGGCAAAAGCACCTTGATCCGCACCTTCAACGGACTTGAACGATTGGATGGTGGATTCCTGGATGTGCTGGGGGTTCGCCTGGATTCAACGCATGCTGAGCCACAGGTGCGGGCGATCCGCCGTCGGGTGGGCATGGTGTTTCAGCAGTTCAATCTCTTCCCCCATCTCTCGATCCTCGACAACATCGCCCTTGCACCGGTGAAGGTGCAGAAGCGGCCCAAGGCGGAGGTGGAGCAGCGGGCGCTGGAGTTGCTGGCGCAGATGGGCATTCAGGAACAGGCGGAGAAGTACCCAGCGCAGCTCAGTGGTGGTCAACAGCAACGGGTCGCGATCGCCCGGGCTCTCGCTCTTGACCCTGAGGTGATGCTGTTTGATGAACCCACCAGTGCTCTCGATCCGGAGCGCGTGAAGGAAGTGCTGGATGCGATGCGTCAGCTGGCCAGCGGCGGGATGACCATGGTGGTGGTGACCCATGAGATCGGCTTTGCCCGCGATGTGGCGGATCGGGTGATGTTCATGGATCAGGGCCAGGTGGTGGAAACGTCCGATCCAGCGACGTTTTTCACGGCGGCCCGGGAAGAACGCAGTCGCCGCTTTCTCAGTCAGATGGCCTGATGTCTGTTCACCTGGGCAACCTGTTTCCCCTGCTCCCGCAGGCGTCGTTCGAGGACCTGATGGTCGTGCTTCTGATCATCGGGCTGTTGGTTGCACCGTTCGTGATCCACGATCAGCTCCGCCGACGTCGGGTCAGGCGATTCATGGCCCGGATCAAGCAGCTGGAGGGGGATTCAGCGCAACGATGACGTAGTCGATCCGATCGTCATCAGAACAGCAGAGATCGCCGTAATAACGCTCCAACTGCTCGTAGGCCATGTCGTAACTGCTGAACGCTTGGCGTGTCAGACCGTCATGTTGACCGTCGCTGCGGACGATGCGATGAGTTGTTGTGGCTTGAGCTTTTGTGGCTTGAGCGTCTTCCCGGTCTCCCTCAGACATCTGCCAGGGGCAGTCGGGCCAGGGCGCGCTCGGCTGCCACCAGTTCTCGTTCGGTGTTCATCCAGCTCTCATTGCCGAGCGGGAGATTCTGAACCTGGTCTGCCAGCAGCAGCATCAACTGCTCGCAGCGTTCCCGGAGCTCCTGACGCAGCATGATGTGCCTGGTAGACGGATGCCAGTCTGGCACATTGTCCGTTGCTGCCTAGTTTCGGGGCTGCTCCGGCGGAATGATGCTGCTTTTTCTGCTGGAGCTTCTTCCCGCCCTTCTTCTCGGTTTCTGGGGAGGACGTCGAGATCCCGGTCTGTCGGCTCATCTCGCGATGCCCCTGGTGCGTTTCGGTGTGCCTGTCAGCGTGATGGGTCTGCTGTTGCGAGGTGGCCTGGGGGGCGAGATGGTGTTGGCCGCAGCCCTGGCCGTTCTCGCCATCATCGTTGTGCTGCTGATGGCCCAGCGCCTGCCGGGGCTCAACGGTCTGCATCGCCCCTCCCTGCGGCTCGGCAGTTGCGTCGGTAACACCGCCTATGTGGGGATCCCACTGGCCCTGGCTTTCCTGCCGACGGAGGCGTTGCCGATCAGCATCGGCTACGACCTCGGTGCAACATTGCTCACCTGGAGTCTGGGCCCGCTGTTCATCGGTGCTCGCGGAGGGCGGTCGACTGCCTGGAGCGGCTGGTTGCTCAGCCTCGGCAACAGCCCTGCGACGCGTGGCCTGCTGGGAGCGCTTCTGCTGCAGTGGAGCCCCTGGCGTTCCGTTGTGGCCGAGGCGCTCTGGTGGCCGTCTCGGCTCGTCATTGCAGGAGCCCTCGTGGTGGTTGGTATGCGGCTGGGGAGCCTGTCGCGCCATGCGGTGTCGTGGTCGCCGACGGGCCAGGGATTGGTGCCGGCCCTGTTGGTCAAGCTTGGTTTGTATCCAGTGCTGCTGTTGGTGCTGGGATATGTGTGGCGGCTTGATCCATTGATGATTCAGGCCATCGCTTTGCAGGGCGCTGCCCCAACAGCGATTTCCTTGTTGTTAATCGCCGAGTCGGTTGGTGTTGATCAGGAGCGGGCAGCTGGCCTTGTGTTCTGGAGCACCGTTTTGTCGATGGTCACGGCTCCGGCATGGGGAATTCTTCTGGTCAACCTGATACCAACTTGAAGATGAATGGACTGTTCCATTGCCCTTCGCAGGGCTGACGACAGAAAGAGGTTCAGTTCTGAATACGTTTTGTGAAGAGGCGGGGATCGCCCTGGGGCATGGCCTTGTGACGGTCCGTCAACCGTCGTTAAATTGGTTGTGTCGGGATCGGTGAATTGAAATGCAGCAGGTGGATTTCGTTGGGTCGTTAGGGCTTGTTCTGTTGATTGCTGCTTTAACTGTGCTGGGATATCGCATTAATCACGTTGTTTAAAACTCTGTGGTATTTGTATTTCGGCGAGAGGTAATTGGGATGATGTTTGTGTCACTCAGTATGGCCGAAAGCGCCGAAATGTGAGATTGATTCTTGACTCTTTCACGCGTTTGCGTTGGGGCACGGCATGCAGCCAATCCTGTTGACAGCCGGGGTGCATCACGAGCAGATCGCCGCTGGTCAAGGTCAAGGTGTGACGGTGCTGCCGTTGATGGCGGTGGCGTAACTGGAAGTCCCGGCTGGATCCCAGTGACAGGGAAGCGATCGGTTGGCTTTGATCGATGTCTGCCTCGTCATCGGCGTGCCAGCCCATCCGGTCGTCTCCGTGGCGGTAGAGGTTGAGCAGGCAGCCATTGAAGCGACAACCGCATGCCGTGTTGATCTGATCCAGCAACGGCACGAACCAGCTGGGCCAACCTTCGCCAACGTGTCGGGTGCCGCTGTAGCGGTAGGTCACCTCCTGTTCGGCCAGAAACATCGTCAGGCGGGGTACCGGGTGATGGCGGCCGTAGACCTGCACGATCGGTTGCTGCCAGTGAAGCCTGTCCATCAAGATCGACTCCCATTGGTCGGCATTCGCCGGCGCAAGCCAACTGCGGCGATGGGTCCAGGGCAGTGTGGATGGCTCAGACTGTCGTTGTGACGCGTCGTCGCCCATGACATCAACGTTGTTGATCCTTGGCGCCAGCTTGATGGATGCCGGCAATGTGTCGCGAGCGACCGATGGTCTGGTGCTTGGGGAGCAGATCGCAATCGAGATGGGTGGTGATCCCGAGGATGTCCAGTTGTTCCCTCTTGAGGATCTTCCCCGCCCCGGGTCGGCGCAGCTTCACAACTATGCCCATGGGGGAGCTCAGTCAGGTTTCGGGTTCAAGCAACAGGTGCGGGCCGTTCGTCGACAGGCTGAGGTTTATCAGTCGCTGCACGATGTGGATCTGTTGATCTCTGCTGGAGCGAATGACGTTCTCGACCAACTGGAGCCCGGCGGGGCATTCATGGCCGTGCTCGAGACGGAGGATCGACGTGATGATCGTCGATTGATGCGCCGCAATGCCAAACAAATCGCTCGCAATCTTCGGCGTGGGGTTGATCGGTTGACCGGTCTTGTTGATGAGGTTGTGGTGATCGGATCCTTTCCGTTGTCATCGACACCGGAACTTCAGTCGATGGCGGCTGAGCTTGATCCTGGCGCGTTCGATCGCCTGATCGAGATCGTGGATGGCATCGGTGCCAAGGTTCAGCGCAAGCTTGAACGCCACGTTGCGTCGGATGGCTCTGTCGTGGTTCTGAATCTCAAAGCGGCATGGGACAGGCTCGAGGCCCCTTCCTTTATTGATGCGGTGCACCCCAGCAGCGAGACGAATCGTCAGCTGGCGGAACTGATCGTTCCTGATCTGATCGCAGAGCTGAACAGCTTTGGCTTTGCGGAAGGATGACGTCCCATGAAGGGACTGCGGATCACCAGGACTCTTCCCATACATTCCTAGGGATGGGAGCTCGAATCACACAGGACGAATTTCTCAAGCGCGCTCGGCAGCGCTTCGCTGATCAGTTCGATTACAGCCAGATCCTCTGGAGAAGCTTCAAGAGTCCGGTGAAGATCCGCTGCACGCATCACCCGGTTCAGGAGATCACGATCACCCCTGAAAAGCATCTGCAGACCCTGGGCGGCTGCAGGCATTGTCTGCGGGAGAGGCGGATCGCCTCCTTGGAACGGGAGCTCAACCGCAGGTCAGCACCTGAGCGGTCCCTCGCCAAGGGGTCTGAAGCTCAGGCGGTCAAGCTCACCCGCTGATAGCAGAACCAGAGCCACTGCTGGAACAGCAGGTTGCGATGGGAACGCCAGGAGGTCTGGGGTTGGTCTGCATCGAAGTTCTCCGGGGGCGGCACATCACCCCGGGCCCGGTCCCGTTCCATTTCACCCAGGAT